>JACVJG010000064.1 GCA_015711875.1 Candidatus Solincola jinzensis
CTGTGGAACATCGGAGGCGACAAGGGCGATAAGGTAAGCCTGGTGGACACCCTCGAGGACTCCCGCGTCAAGGACCCCTCCCAGACCTACGAGATCGAGGAGATGAAGAGGATCCTCGCGGACGCCATCAACCGCCTGCCGGAGCGGGAGAAGATAGTCATAAGCCTCTATTACTACGAGGGGCTTACCCTGCGAGAGATAGGAGAGGTGCTGGGGGTGACGGAGTCCAGGGTTTGCCAGATGCACACCAAAGCCATCCTGCGCCTCAAGGGCCGCCTTACCAGCGCAAAGGGGGCACTGGAGATATAGGGGCCGGCAACGAAGATCGCTCTTGCAATCCCGCCCCGGGTGCAGCCCGGGGCGGGAGTTTTGCGGTGCTCGAGCAAGGCGTCCTTTACCTGCTCTAGTTGCCCCTATGTACGCTTTATGCTAATTTTTTCTTGGCGCCAAAATCGAAGGCGAAGGAGGTGGGCCTGAGGATACGCTTAAGAAGAGCTGGTTAAAAGGCGCCGCGAGGCCCGCCGGTGGCGGGATTTTTTTTGGCCGTTATCACGCACGCCCGCGGACCCCTTAACGGGTGCCCCAGGAGGGTCGCTAGGGGGGTGGATGCGGGCGGAGGGAAAACCGGGAGGAAGCATGACCGTAGTATCCATGAAACACCTGCTGGAGGCGGGGGTTCACTTCGGGCACCAGACCCGTCGCTGGAACCCCAAGATGAAGAAGTACATCTTCACCGAGCGCAACGGCATCTATATCATCGATCTTCAGCAGACCCTGGCCCTCATAGAGGAGGCCTACGTTTTTATCCGCGAGATGGTCGGGAAGGGCGGAAGCCTGCTTTTCATAGGTACCAAGAAGCAGGCCCAGGAGGCCATCAGGGAAAACGCGCTGCGTTGCGGCATGCCCTACGTGACCAACCGCTGGCTGGGCGGTACCCTCACCAACTGGGTCACCATAAAACGCAGGATCGAGAAGTTGAAGGAGCTAGAGGAGCTGGAGGCGTCGGGAGAGATCGACGCCATGCCCAAGAAGCAAGCCACCCAGACCAGGCACCAACTCGCCAAGCTGCGCCGCAACCTGGAGGGATTGAGGAACATGGATAGCCTTCCGGGAGCGGTGTTCATCATCGATCCCCGCAAGGAGAACATCGCGCTCATGGAGGCCCGTAAACTGGAGATACCCGTGGTCGCGGTGGTGGACACCAACTGCGACCCCGATCTCGTGGATTACGTTATCCCCGGGAACGATGATGCAATCAGGGCGGCCAACCTCATAAGCAAAGTGATCGCCAACGCGGTGCTCGAGGGATACCAGATAAGGGACGCTCTGCAGGCGCGGCGCAGGGAGGAAGATGGCGAAAAGCCGCGTGAGGCCGTCTCGGTGGGAGCCGCCGAACAGCCCGGTGAAGGCGCGGAGGAGGATGGCCCCGGGGAGTAAGGTCCAGGCGATCCATCAGAAGGCTCGTAGCGCGCTGCCGTGCGTATCGGCGCGTGAGATAAGACCCACGCAAGGACCACGAAGTTGCACAAGGAGGAGAAATGGAGATAAACGCCGCGCAGGTTAAGGAGTTGAGGGAGTCCACCGGGGCAGGCATCATGGATTGCAAGCAGGCGTTGCAGGAAGCGGGGGGCGACATGGAGAAAGCGTTGCGCATCCTGCGGGAAAAAGGCCTGGCGGGGGCGCAGAAAAAGGCCGGGCGCAGCGCCGCCGACGGCATAGTCGACGCCTACATCCACCTCAACAACCGCATCGGGGTGCTACTGGAGGTGAACTGCGAGACCGATTTCGTGGCTCGCAACGAGACCTTCCGTGCCATGGTGCATGACGTGGCCATGCACATAGCGGCCGCTCGTCCTCTTTACGTGTCACCCGAGGAGATCCCCGAGGAGGTGCTGGAACAGGAGCGGGAGATAAACCGCAACCGCGCCCTTAAGGAAGGCAAGCCGGAAAAGGTCGTGGACAAGATCGTGGAAGGGCGTATGAAAAAATACTACGAGGAGGTCTGTCTGCTCGAGCAGCCCTTCGTGAAGGACCCGGAGATCACCGTGGGGGAGCTGGTGCAGCGCACCATCGCCGCCGTGGGCGAGAACATCGTGGTAAGGCGCTTCGCTCGCTTCCAGGTGGGCGAGGCAGCGGAATGACATGCATATCCCGACCTCCGAGCGGGAAGGTGTGATCACGTAAGGGATAGAAGAATTATCCGGACCGCAGCCTTTATCCGTTGACGGATGTGCGCAAGGAGACGCAAGGAGAGAGAAAGCGTTGGCTGAGGGGGAAAGACCCAGGCCATTGTACAAGCGGGCCCTCATCAAGCTCAGCGGTGAGGCCTTCATGGGCCGCCTTGAGTACGGCATCGACCCCGAGACGGTGGGGGTCATTGCCGACGAGCTGGCAGAGGTAAACCGCCTGGGGGTGCAGGTAGCCATCGTGGTGGGAGGTGGCAACATCTTTCGTGGCATGGCCGCCAGCGCCAGGGGTATGGACCGCGCGGCCGCCGATTACGTGGGCATGCTGGCTACGGTGATGAACTCCCTGGTGCTCCAGGACGCCCTGGAAAAGAGGGGAGTCTTCACCCGCGTGCAGTCGGCCATCGAGATGCAGGCGGTGGCGGAGCCATACATAAGGCGCAGGGCCATCCGCCACCTGGAAAAGGGCAGGGTGGTGATATTCGCCGCCGGCACCGGCAACCCCTATTTCACCACCGATACCACCGCTGCCCTGCGCGCCCTCGAGATAGGGGCCGAGGCTATCCTCAAGGCGACCATGGTGAACGGCGTGTACGATTCCGATCCCCTGCTCAATCCCGAGGCGGTGATGTACGCCTCCCTGGATTATATCGAGGTGTTGCAGCAGGGGCTCAGGGTCATGGACGCCACGGCGGTCTCCCTGTGCATGGACAACCGACTGCCCATCATCGTGTTCAACATGACCGTGCCGGGGAACATCACCCGCGTCCTGTGCGGGGAGAGGATAGGCACCATCGTGGCCGCGGACGAGAACAAAGGGGGGAACAGTGCTTGACGAGGTTTTGGGGGACGCGGAACGCCGCATGAAAAAAGCGGTGGAGCACGTTAAGGAGGAGTTCGCCTCCATACGCACCGGGAGGGCAAGCGCATCGCTACTCAACCGCGTGAACGTGAACTATTACGGGGCCTCCACGCCTCTCAACCAGATCGCCTCCATAGGGGTGCCGGAACCCACCCTGCTGGTGATCTCGCCTTACGATAAGAGCGTGATACCGGAGGTCGAGAAGGCCATCCTGCAGTCCGACCTGGGGCTCAACCCCGTGAGCGACGGCAACGTGATCCGTCTTCCCATCCCCAAGCTCAACGAGGAGCGGCGCAAAGAGCTCACCCGCCTGGTCCGCGCCAAGGCGGAGGAGGGAAGGGTGGCGGTGCGCAACGTGCGACGGGACGCCATAGAGGATCTACGCTCCTTCGAGAAGGAGGGAGAGATAACCAAGGACGACCTGCACCGTGGGCAGGAGGAAGCGCAGAAGCTGACCGACCGCTACGTCGCCGAGATCGACGACATGCTCAAGGTCAAGGAGCAGGAACTCATGGAGGTATGATTGGCGGGCGGCGGGGCGGATAAGGGCACGGCTGTCAAGGGCGATAGCGCCTCGCTGACGGCACGCTTTGGAGGGCTGGCGGCGCGCGTGGTCAGCGCGGTCGTCCTGGTGCTGGTGATGGTCATCCTGCTGTGGTGGGGAGAGATACCCTTCACGGTGGGGATATCGTTCATCGTCGTTGGAGGCCTGTGGGAGCTTTACTCCACCTTTGCTCGCCACCGCTACCGACCTGCCGCCCTGCTCTCCATCGCCGCAGGTTGCGCTTTCCCGGTCATCGCCTATTTCCTGCGCGAGACCCAGGATCTGACGCCCTTGACGGTGGCCATGGCCCTCTACCTGCCGCTGCTCTTCGCGTGGTGCATACTGCGCGGAGGCTCCGATTCCCCCACCACCGACATCGCCATCTCCCTCATGGGGGTGGCTCTGGTGGGTTTCTGCCTCTCCCATTTCGTGCTCATGCTGGGCTTCGATGACGTGACCTGGACGGCGCCCTTCACGGTCATCGTGATCGTCTGGATATACGACGCCATAGCCTATTTCGCCGGCTCCGCCTTCGGAAGGCATAAGATGGCTCCCCGCATCAGCCCTGGAAAAAGCTGGGAAGGAACCGCGGCGGGCACCGTGGCGGCCTTCGTGGCCTCGTACGTCCTCTATCTGAGCCTCGACCGCGACTGGCTGAGCCTGGGAGTCGCCATGGCCCTGGCGGGGGTGGTGTGCGTGTTCGGGCCCCTGGGCGACCTCTCGGAATCGCTGGTGAAGAGGGAATTGGGCATCAAGGACATGAGCTCGCTCATCCCTGGCCATGGAGGCATCATGGACCGCTTCGACTCCATGTTCTTCACCGCCGCAATCTCCTATTACCTCCTGCGCTACCTCTTCATAAAGCCTTGATCATCGAGCGTCGCTAGGTGAATCTTCCCCGTGTCTAGATGGGGTCATACCCGGCGTGGGCGTATGCGACCCGCACTCCATTCTCCGTCGAAAAGCGCCCCATCTCAGCCGTATCCTCATCCCCACCCTCAGGCGTGCTGGTTGCCGGGAGGCATGGAGTAGCGCCCTTTCACGCAGGTGAGGAGGCGGTGGCCGCACTGGCGGCCAGGGGGATGCTGGAGGCCGCGAAGAGGAAAGCGGGCGAGCGGCGAAGTGGATCCGGATCTCCGTTGCAAAGCGGTCCCGCTCCCTGCCCTTGCTACTGCATGCAGAACCGCCTTTGCCCTTATAATTAACCCATGGCAGCTTGTAAGGAAACGAGGGGGCTGGCGGTTCTCGGCTCCACGGGATCCATCGGCACCCAAGCCCTGGAAGTGGTGGACGCTCACCCCGACCGCCTGCGCGTGGTGGCCCTGACGGCGCAACGCAACGTGGACCTCCTCGAGGAGCAGGCGCGAAGGTACCGACCTTCCCTGGCATGCATGGCGGACATAGCGGCGGCTGGAGAGCTCTCGCGCCGTCTTGCGGGGACGGGTATCGAGGTGGTGGGTGGCCCGGAGGGGCTTTTGGAGGCGGCCGCTTTTCCCCTAGCGGATACGGTTCTCAACGCCATCGTGGGATCCGCGGGACTTCCGCCCACCCTGGCGGCGTTGGGGTCCGGGAAAAGGCTGGCTCTCGCGAACAAGGAGAGCATGGTGGCAGGCGGAGAACTGGTGTTGAGCGCCCTGCGGTCAGGGGGGGAGCTCATCCCCGTGGACTCGGAGCACGGGGCGGTCTTCCACTGTCTGCGGGGTGAGGACATCAATGAGGTGGAGGCGGTCATCCTTACCGCGTCAGGGGGTCCCTTTTACGGGCGCTCGCGCGATGAGCTGGCGGAGGTTACGGTGGAGGATGCCCTCTCCCACCCCACCTGGAGCATGGGTCGCAAGATAACCATCGATTCCGCAACCCTCATGAACAAGGGGCTGGAGGTCATCGAGGCACACTTTCTTTTCGGGGTACCCTACGAGAGGATCAGGGTGCTGGCGCACCCCCAGAGCGTTGTGCATTCCCTGGTGGAGTTCAAGGACGGCTCGCTGTCGGCCCAGCTCAGCTTGCCCGATATGAGGCTGCCCATCGCGCTGGCTCTTTCATATCCCGAGAGGTGGGGCCCGCCATTCAAGCGCACCGACCTTTCGGCGTTGGGAAAGCTTACTTTCGGAGAGATCGACCGCGATACCTTCGGGTGCCTCGAGCTTGCGTACCGGGCCGGGAAGGAGGGGGGGACGGCCACGGCGGTGCTCAACGCCGCCAACGAGGTGGCGGTGGAGGCTTTCCTGAGGGGCAGCATCGCCTTTCTGGACATCGAGGGGATAATAAAGGAGACGCTTGATGCGCATCGCCCATCGCCGGTGCGCTCCCTGGACGACGTGCTGGCGGCGGAAGAATGGGCGCGCGCCAAAGCGACTAGCTTGGCGAAAAGCGATTAAGCGTACGCTCGGGCGCATATATGCATTGCGGGAGCATGGTATGGAGAGCGGGTTGCGGGGGCGAGGGTAGGCACCTGAGTGACCGGAAGCGCGGCGAGCGGCGGGCGGGTTTCGCGCGGATGGAGCGAACTACATGGGCTGTGTCCGCGAGGGTTGACCGTGGGATGACCCGCCACGGCGATATAGGCTGGCGGGCTTTCAGAGAAGGAAGCTGAGATGAGCATGGCCTCGGTGGGCGGTATCTTGACCACCATCCTTGCGACCCTGATCGCGGTCATCGTGTTGGTGATCGTGCATGAGCTGGGGCATTTTATCGCCGCTCGCCTGGCGGGGGTGAAATGCCCCGAGTTCTTCGTGGGTTTCGGACCTCGTATCTGGAGCACCAGACGGGGGGACACCGAGTTCGGGATCAAGTGGATCCTGGTGGGAGGTTATGTGAAGGTCCTGGGCATGAACCCCGAGGAGGAGGTGAGTCCGGAGGACTTTCCCCATTCCTACAAGGGCGTCTCCTACGCCCGGAGATTCTGGATCATCTTCGCCGGCTCCCTCTCGCACCTGCTCCTGGCACTGGTAATCATGTTCTTCACCATCTGGACGGTGGGATACCCCGACGTGAACAAGCCCACCAACACCATCGCATCTGTGGGCAGATATATGGACGAGGCGGAGGAGGTGGAGACCCCCGCCTATGCCGCCGGCCTGCGCGAAGGTGACACCATATTGGCCATGAACGGGGAGGAGGTAGGCGACTGGGAAGAGGTGCGCTCCTTCATAAAGGCGCACCCCGGCGAGGAGATCACCCTGCTCATTAGAAGGGACGGCGAGGAACTGGAGTTGCCGGTGCGTCTGGCGACCCTGGAGGACGGCGGTGGTTACCTGGGGATCTCTCCTTCCATCTCCATGGAACAGTACCCTTTTTACCGCGCCGCTGGAAAGACCCTCTCCTGGTTCGCTGAGGCCACTTACGGGGTTGGTTACGGCATCTACCGCGTCTTCAACTGGTCTACCATCAAGCAGTTGCTGGGGCTGTCGGAGCCTACCATAGAGAGGCCGCAGACGGTTTACGGCATCGCGCGCACCGCGGGGCGCATCGCCGAGGAAGGGCCCTTTTACTTCTTGAACTTTTTCTCCTTCATCCTGCTCTTTCTCGCTTATATCAACCTGCTTCCCCTCCCGCCCCTTGATGGCGGGCATATCGCGGTGCTCCTGTGGGAGAAGGCTACCGGCCGTGAGGTGGACCTGCGGAAGCTCTACCCCGTGGCGGTGGCGGTGCTCGCCTTCTTCGCCCTCCTCTTCATCCTCACCCTCAGGCTGGATATCACGAATCCCATCAACTTCCCATGACCGTACGCAAGCTTACCCACCGCGTGATGATAGGGGATGTCCCCGTGGGCGGGGGCGCCCCGGTGAGCGTGCAGTCCATGACCAATACCCCCACCGAGGATGCTCGCGCTACCCTTGAGCAGATATCGCGCTTGGCGGAGGCGGGATGCGATATCGTGAGGGTGGCGGTGCCAAACCTAAGGAGGGATCATCTCCTGCGGCGAGCTCTGCGCTCGTTGCGTGAGATCGTGGAGGGCTCTCCCATACCGGTGGTCGCGGACGTGCATTTCGACCACGCCCTGGCGCTGGCGGCGCTGGAAGCGGGAGTTCATGGCCTGCGCATCAACCCTGGCAATATCGGAGGAGCGGAGAAGGTAAGGGAGGTTGCGGAGGCGGCGGGAAAACGCGGCGTTCCTATCCGCGTGGGAGTGAACGCGGGCTCTCTGCCCCGCGAGGTTCTGGGCAAATACCGCCATCCCACCCCACAGGCCTTGGTGGAAAGCGCCCTGGAGGAGATCAAGGTACTCGAGGAGTGCGGTTTTTATGATATAAAGGTCTCCGTGAAGGCGTCCTCGGTGCCGCTGACCATCGAGGCGTACCGTCTGCTATCCGGCGAGGTGGACTATCCCCTCCATGTGGGGGTCAGCGAGGCGGGTCCGCTTTGGACGGGCACGGTGCGTTCCGCCGTGGGTATCGGGACCCTCCTCGCCGAGGGCATCGGTGACACCATACGCGTCTCCCTGGCGGGGGACCCCCTACAGGAGGTGCGGGTGGGGAGGTCCATTTTGAAGGCCCTGGAGCTCAGACGCGAGGGGGTGGACATCGTGGCCTGTCCTACCTGTGCGCGCACCCGCATCGACGTTGCGGGGATAGCGGCGGAGCTGGAGGAGCGCCTGGCGGGATGCAAGGCGCCTCTGCGCGTGGCGGTGATGGGTTGTGCGGTAAACGGTCCCGGGGAGGCCAGAGAGGCGGACCTGGGGGTGGCTGGAGGAAGGAGCAAGGGGCTGCTCTTCCGCCGCGGGGAGCCGGTGGGATGGTTCCCCAAGGAGGAGCTGCTGTCCGTTCTGCTGGAAGAGGTCGCGAGAATGGAGAGGGATTACACGGAAAAGGGCGCGTGGCGAAAAAATGCGGGCGGGTAAGAGCGGCAGGAAGCGGTTTATGGGATCAACGAAGGGCAAGGCGGGGCCCTATCAGGAAAAACCCGCCGAGGAGAGCCGATCGGCGGCAGCTGCCAGGGCCTTTACGAGGGGCGGGGATCGGGCTCGGCCCTTTTCGGGGGATCGGATGGGGCCGGGATAGCGGGCGTGGCGTATGGGAACCGCCGTGAAGGACGCGAGAGAGGGACAACTGGAAAAGGAAGGAAGATGAGGCAGTCCAGGGCTTTTATACCGACCCTGAAGGAGAGTCCCGCCGACGCGGAAATAGCCAGTCACCGCCTTCTGGTGCGTGCCGGCTTCCTGCGCAGGGTCGCCGCGGGCATCTACGAGTTCCTCCCCCTGGGGACGAGGGTGGTGCAGAGGATATCGCGAGTGGTGCGTGAGGAGATGAACCGCGCCGGGGCGCAAGAGGTCATCCTTCCCATTTTGCAGCCGCGCGAGCTGTGGGAGGAGAGCGGGCGCTGGGCGAAATACGGGCCGGAGATGATGCGCCTGAAGGACCGTGCGGAGAGGGACTTCGGGCTCGGGCCGACCCACGAGGAGGTGGTCACCGACCTGGTGCGCGGCAACGTCTCGTCGTGGCGCGATCTGCCCCTGAACCTCTACCAGATAGGGACGAAGTTCCGTGACGAGATAAGGCCGCGTTTCGGCCTCCTGCGGGGCAGGGAGTTCATCATGAAGGACGCCTACAGCTTCGACCGCGATGAAGCGGGGATGAAGCGCTCTTACCGCCAGATGTACGACGCCTATGCGCGCATCTTCACCCGTTGCGGCTGCACCTGGCGGGCGGTGGAGGCGGCGACGGGGCTCATAGGGGGGGATATCTCGCACGAGTTCATGGTGCCGGCGGCGGTGGGGGAGGACCTTATCGTCTACTGCGGGGAATGCGATTACGCCGCCAACCTGGAGCTGGCGGAGTACCGAAGGGGTGATCCCCCGGTGGGAAGCGGAGAGCCGGCCACGAAAGCGCATACCCCGCAAAAGCGCACCATCGAGGAGGTGAGCGGTTTCCTGGGACTCGAGCCGCGCCGCTTCGTGAAATGCCTCATGTTTCTGGTGGAAGGGCGGCCGGTGGCGGTGCTGGTGCCGGGTGACCGGGAGGCCAACGAGAGCAAACTGGGGCGCGTGTTCGGCACCGACGAGTTCCGCCTTTTCACGGAGGACGACTGGAATAAGTTCCCACGATACCTGCAGGGCTTCGTGGGGCCGGTCGGAATAGAGGCCTACGAGGTCATCGCGGACGACTCGTTGCGAGGCGCGGGAGGGCTGGCCTGTGGGGCCAACGAAAGGGATTATCACCTGGTGGAGGTGACGGAAGGAAGGGATTTCGCGCCGGACCGCTTCGCCGACGTGACCTCCGCGCGGGAGGGCGACACCTGTCCCCGCTGCGGGGGTATGCTACACGTGGAGGCGGGCATAGAGGTGGGGCAGGTGTTCCAGCTCGGCCTGAAGTATTCCGAGGCCATGCGCTGCACCTATGACGACGAGCACGGCAACACCAGGCCCATGTACATGGGTTGCTACGGCATAGGGATCACCCGTCTCATGGCGGCGGTGATAG
>JACVJG010000065.1 GCA_015711875.1 Candidatus Solincola jinzensis
CTTCCCGGCGGGAGAAGAAAAGGTACCCATGGTCAGTATTACCAACGGCCTCGAGGGCACGGTGCAGGAGCTGGCGCTGCCCCTCCTCGCCTACCGGGACGCGGACATCGGCGTCTTCCTCATGGAGATGCCCGGTACCTACGCCTACCGCAAGCCCATGTCCGGCGCCTCGGAGGAGATATACCACGGCGTCATCGAGCACTTCGCCGCCCATCCCCGCGTCGATCCCTCGCGCGTGGCCATGGTGGGGACGAGCTTCGGCGGCTACTGGTCGGCGCGCATGGCGGCGACGAGCGACCGCCTGCGCTGCGCGGTGGCCTGCGGGGCGCCCCTACACCACGCCTTCGGCCCCGGCAACTCCCTGGGCACTTCGGAGATCATCGTCTCCGTGCTCAAGAAGGTCACCGGGGCCGCGAGCCTGAGGGAGATGGCCTCGCGGCTGGATGACCTCTCCTTCGAGAAGAACGGCCTGTGGCGTCGCGTCGAGATCCCCATCCTGGTCATCAACGGGGACGACGACACCCTGCTGGGGACGAAGGACTCCATCCTGCTCGCCACCCGGGCGCCGCGGGGGCTGCTCAAACTGTACGAGGACGACGACCACTGCGCCATGGGGCACTACCGCGAGTGGCTGGACCTGACCTTCGAATGGCTGCAAACGCAGTTCGCGCGTTGAAAGCAGGCGCCTCGCGGCACGGCGAGAGGAAAAGGAGAAAAAGCCATGCAGGTCCACTTTCTCAACTGCGGCACCATGTACCCGCGCCTGGCTCCGTGCTTTTCCCCCTACCAGGAGCGTAGCTGCTGCCTCTGCCTGTTGATCGAGACGGAGAACGGCCTGGTGCTGGTGGACACGGGACTCGGGACCGCGGACATGGAGGATCTCGGCCGCCTGGGGTCCCGCGCCAACCTGCTCCTCAACGTCCGCCCCGACCCCGAGCTCCCGGCGCTGCGGCAGATCTCGCGCATGGGCCTTGACCCCGAGCGGGTCACGGACGTCATCTGCACCCACCTGGACCGCGATCACGCCGGCGGCCTCCCCGACTTCCCCCGCGCCCGGGTGCACGTGCTCGCGGCCGAGCTCGAGGCGGCGCTCCATCCACGGGACGCCATGGAGAGGGACCGCTACCGCGCATGCCACTTCGCCCACGGGCCCGAGTGGGTGGCCCATGAAGCGGTCTCCGGGGAAAGGTGGTTCGGCCTGGAATGCATAAGGGACCTGCCCGAGCTCCCGAGCGGGATCGCGCTGGTGCCGCTTCCCGGGCACACGCGGGGACACTGCGGGGTCGCGGTGGACACGGGGGAGGGCTGGATCCTGCACTGCGGCGACGCCTACTACGTCAAGGAGGAGCTGCGCGAGGTGGGCAAGGCCCCCATCGGCGTCAGGGCCTTCCGGCGCGTCGCCCACCACGACCACGCACGGGCCATGGATTCGCTCGAGCGGATCAAGCGGGCGCTGCGTGAGGGCGGCGGGGAGGTGCGTATCATGGCCTCCCACGACCAGTTCGAGTACCGCGCAGTCTTCGGCAAGCCCCTGGACTGACGGCATGGAGGAAATCGCTCCCCTGCTCCCGGGCGGCCGTGGACGCGAACGAGCGTGTCCTGCCTTAACATGCTCGCAGTGGCATATGCGCCGCCCCCTGCCAGGGCAGGCTCGAGCGCCGTGCGACCCGCCGCGGCATCCTGTTGCGGTGTGAACAGGATTCTGGCGGCAATCTTTAAAAGAAATGCGGAAAGCCGCGCCTCGCGACCTTTCCCGCGAGAGGGCCGGCTGCAAATATGGGTGTGTGGAGGTCAAGCTTGGAAAGGGTGCGGCGGCATGGCGGCTTAACGCCGGTTTGCGTGGCGGCTTGCGGTAATGGAGAATAGGCACAGCGATAAGCCGCAAAAACCTTGGACGGGATATCGACGCGAGCAGGATATCCTATTGAGAACGCTTTGTCGCAGAGGAGGGTACGCATGTCGTTCTTCAGGGAAGAAATGGTAACGGAGATCGAGATCGAGGCCCCAGCGGTGCGGGTCTGGGAAGTCCTTACCGACCTCGCTTCCTTCCCGGAATGGAACCCCATGATCAGGCGCGCCAGCGGAGAGGTACGCGTGGGTTCGCGGCTCAAGGTGCGGTTCGAGCCGGAGGGGAGCAAGGGGCATACCTTCAGGCCCAGGCTGACGGTGGTGGAACCGGGAAGGGAGCTGCGCTGGGTGGGCTGGCCGAGCCTGCCGGGTATATTCGGCGCCGATCATTACTGGATCATGGAGGAGATGCCGGGAGGAAAAACGCGCCTTCTGCATGGCGCCACCGCGTTCGGCCTGACTGCCCCCTGGCTGGGTCGTAAGCTGCTCCGCTCGACCAAAAGGCATTTCGAGGCCATGAACCGCGCCCACAAACTCCGCGCGGAAGGCGCCCTTTGAAGAGGAATGGCATGACCCTCGCCGGTCATGTACAAATATTTTGAGCCGATGCGCGGCGTAGAAAAGGAGCCCCGGCGCACCGGGGCTCCTCGTGGATCGCCAGCGATCGTTACGGCGTGCAGCCTATGGAGTCGTGGGCCCAGGTGCGGTTGTTGCCGTACATGGCCCGCTCACAGATGACGCCATCTTCGGTGGCGACCACCTTCGTGGATACGTTGTAGTCCGTGATCCCCAGATCGTCGATCTTGAAGGTCTCGCGGAAATGCGACGGGAGGTTGTAGTCCTGCGGCCCATCGCATCGAAGGGAGCTTCGAGATCCGCACAGGGCAATAATTGCATGCCGATTCTTGATCGGGCCGGACGTTCACACGAGCCTCTTGCGCAATCCGACCCGCCTTGGACCGAAGTGAAAACGTTTGTCAACGCGGTTAAGAAAGGTCTGAAGTTGACAAATATTATGTTTATAATATTATGAATATAATATTAATTGGCCCGGTGGGCCGTGGCGAAAATGGAGGTCGGGATGAGCGAGCAGGTCTACGAGGAACTGGCGAGGCACCTGGACAGGGCGGTGGCGGGGGTGCCCATGTCCCCCAAGCTCCTGGAGATCCTCAAGATCCTCTACCCGGGCGAGGAAGCGGAAGTGGCCTTGAGCATGGCCATCTACGAGAACCGCACCCTGGCCGAGCTGCAGGCGGCGCTGCCCGAGAAGGCGGGACGGCTGGAGGGAATACTGTACGCCATGGCCCACCGCGGCACCGTGTTCACGGAACAGAAGCCGGGCAAGGAAAGGATATACCGGCTGCTACCCAGCATCGTGGGTTTCGTGGAGGTGCCCTTCCTGGACGGCCAGGACACCCCGGTGAAACGCGAGCTCTCGCGGCTTTGGAAGGAGTATATAGACGAGGGCTTCGGGGAGGAGATGGCGCGGGGCATCCCCCTCATCCGCGTGGTTCCCATCGCCGAGACCCTGGAAGATACCTCCCAGATCCTCCCATATGATGCCCTGGAGGAAAAAGTTAGGGAGGCCTCCTTCATCGCCGTTGGCCATTGCCCCTGCCGCCAGATCGGCAAGTACACCGGGGAAGGCTGCGACCGCCCCATCGAGCGCTGCATGCATTTCGGCAGCCTGGGGCGCTACATGGTGGAGATGGGCAAGGCGCGCGAGCTCACCGCGGATGAGGCGCTCGAGATGCTCAGGAGCGCCACCGAGGAGGGCCTGGTGCATGTC
The DNA here is from genome assembly GCA_015711875.1 of Candidatus Solincola jinzensis. Next base: position 3,638 of record JACVJG010000065.1, read on the forward strand.
TGCGACAACCTGGAAGGGAGCCTGCGCACCATCTGCAACTGCTGCCCCTGCTGCTGCGGGTTCTTCCGCGTGAGGTCCGAGCGCGGGCTTCTGACCTATGCTCGCTCGAATTACCTTGCGCGGGTGGAGGCCGACGACTGCATCGGCTGCGGCACCTGCGTGGAAAGGTGCCCGGTGCATGCCATAGAGCTGGTGGACGGGGTGGCGGCGGTAGATGGCGAGATGTGCATAGGTTGCGGCGTGTGCGCACCTACCTGCGAGGGCGCCGAGGCCATACGCCTCAGGCTGCGTGAGGAGACCAGCCCTCCTCCCGCCTTGCAGGAGTTTCTGTCCGCCAGGATGAAGACATGAGAGATGGTGACGGCGGCGAGGGCGTTCTCCCTCCCGTGTTCGTCTCGTCACAATACACGCGGTAAACGTTGAAGCCGGGATGGCGGTAGACCAGAGGTTGATGGGACGGTGTCCATTGCCGGGGAGATCGGCAGAAGGAAGCAACCCCTTCTCGGCCCCCGGCTTCAAGATGCTCAGCGGAGGTTGCTTTTGGCCAACGCGAAGGCCGAGAGGAAGGAAAAAAGCCGCGAGAGAATATTGACGTCCGCCGGCGCCCTGCTGCGCGAGAAGGGGATATCCGGCACCAGCGTGGCGGAGGTCATGGAGGGTGCGGGCATGACCGTGGGCGGTTTCTACGCCCATTTCCCTTCCAAGCGCTCCCTGGTGGCGGAGACGCTGCGGGACGCCCTGCGCAGGTCACGCGCCCTGCTTGCCGCGTCCGCCGGAGGTAAGCGGGGGGCGGATTGGGTGAACGCGGTTGCCGGCGCCTACCTCTCGCGGCAGCACCGTGACAATCCCCAGTCGGGATGCCCCCTGCCCGCGACCATCGCGGAGGTGGGGAGGGAGGAGTCCGAGGTGCGCGAGGCTTTGGCGGCGGAGATCGCGGAAGGTGTGGGGGAGATGGCGTGGCGCCTGGAGGAAGCGGGGATGGATGACCCCCGCGGCGAGGCGCTGGCGTTCCTTTCCACCATGGTGGGGGGCCTTGCTCTGGCAAGAGCCCTGCGGGGCACTCCGCTTTCCGACTCCGTGCTCAGATCCTGCCGCCGCCACATAGAGCGCTGTCTCGCCGGGATAAAGTGAACCCTGTCCCCCTCGTCGCACGGGCGGCATCGAGACCGGCCAATGGACACCAGTATACCCGCGCTCGAGTCGAAAATCCCGTGGAAATCCGCCCATGTCGCGTGAAGGCTGCAACGGCAAGAAGGCGGACAGGCCGTGAGGTGGAAAAGGCGCAGTGTGTTTTATGGGGCGAGGCGTTAATGGGACATGTCTCACCCGTCGGCTTTATCCGTTCCGGGAAGCCCCGCGCCGGTTAAGGGCTCGACTCCTCGAACGAGCATTATGGTTAATGGCGCCTGCCTCACGCGCTCTCTGATCCCCTCCGCCTGTGGTCTCCGCGCCTGCGTGATCCTGTGCCGCCCTGAGCGAGGCGACATGCCGCTAACAAGGCGTCTCGCAGGGCGGACCTCGAGGCAGTCAATTAGCATTGTAAAATGTCATCGCTCTGGATATGTTGGGTTCGCGGGCGCGAAAAGGGAGCTTGATGTGGCGGACCGTCAGGGCGGCCGGGCAGGACGTGTCGCTTAACCGCAGGGTGGTGCGCTACCATGGCCTATCGGTGGGCAAGGGGTTCCTGGTCACCCACACCGAGCCGGACAGCCCAGCGGCGCGAGCGGGTTTGAGGGAAGGTGATATCATCGTGGCCCTTGACGGCCGCCCGGTGGCGGGAGTGGACGACCTGCACCGCATGCTCACCGAGGAGCGGATAGGCGTCAGGACCGTCCTGACGGTGATCAAGCGGTCCAGCAAACGCGAGGTGGAGATAATCCCGGCGGAGAGGAAGGCGGGCTAGCAGGGAAAGGCGAGCTGGGCGGAAAGGATGACGAAGCGAGCGAAAGAGAGGAGGCGGCGTGCTGGGAAAGAAGGTAGCACTGGTGGCGGGATTGCTGGCAGGTGGGGGAGCCATGGCTTGCGCGTTTACGGCTGTGGGGCGGGAGCCGAGGCTGGGATTGCACCAATGCGACTGGTCCCTCTACGAGGAGGGCCTTTCCAGGCGCAGCTATCGCAACCTCTCCCATTTCCTCCATCACTTTAAGGAGCTGCTCAGCGTGCAGGTCCCCGTGGCGGAGATATATCTCGGGAGGGCCATATCCCCGGCCTTCCGAGAGCGCATCATGCTGGTCACCGCTATGGCGAACCAGTGCGCGTGGTGACAGTTCGCACATCGGCGGTTCGGTCGGATCGCGGGGATGAGCGAGGAGGAGATGAGGGACCTGGTCACACTGGACCCGGCGAGGTTCGACCCGCGCGAGCACGCGGCCCTGTGCTGGGTGAGGGAGACGCTGACCCGCCGGGAAGGGGCTACGGACGAGACGTCGAGGCGGTTCGAGGAGGCTTTCGACGAGCGGGAGAGAAGGCACGTCGTCGCCGCCATGAAGTCGATGTACTTCTTCAACCTGGCCGGCAACACCCTGGACCGCTGGTTGCGCCGGCTCGCGGGGAAGCCGCCGGAACCGGCGGTATCATGCTCTCTTGTGCGCTGACCACCTTGATGCCGCAATGCGAGGGGCGGGGGCCGCAAGATGGCGAGTGAAACCCGTGTCCGGCTTGCTGGCTGAAGAGCGATCGATGCCCTGACCGCTTATGGGCGACGAGATGCTGAGCCGGCGCCCCGGAGAACCTTCATGGAATGGTGAAGCGGAAGATGGAGCCTCCGCCCTCACGGTGTTCGTGCCAGATGCGGCCGCCATGTGCCTGCACGATCTCGCGCGCGATGTAGAGGCCCAGGCCTATTCCCTGGGTGGTGTGGCGCAGCGTGTCCTCGACCTGATGAAAACGCTCGAAGATCAGCTCGCGCTCGCTTTACGGCACCCCCACACCACGATCCATAACCGAGACGAGGATGCCGCCCTCGCTTTCCTCGACCGCGATGTCGATCGTCGAACCAGGTGGCGAATGCTCGCAGGCGTTGTCCATGAGGATGACCATCACGCGGTTGATCTTCTCCGCGTCCAGCAAGCGCGAGGCGGGGGAGCCGGAGAGGCTCAGCTCGAAGCGATAAGCGAGCCATTTCTCCCGCATCTCTTCCACCGAGGCCTCCACGATCTCGACGATCGAAGCCTCGCGCTTTTTCAGCTCCAGCCGTCCCCTCTCTATGCGCGAGACGTCCAGCAGTTCCTTTATCAGCGCGTCCATGCGGTCCGCGCCCTCATTGACGATGTTTAGGAACTCGCGCCGCTGCTCTTCGTCCAGGCGGTCCCAGTAATCCCTCAGGGTCAGGGTGTATCCCTTCATGAGGGTGATGGGATGCCTCAGCTCGTGGCTGGCCACGTCCACAAAATCCTTTATGTCCTGTTCAAAGGCCATCCTCTCCTCCTCGATGGAGAGGACGTGGGCGAGGGTGCCCAGGGCGGCTAGCTCGTCCTCCTCCAGCCCCTCACGCTTGGTGTCCATGATGAAGAGGCAGCCCTTGTTCCTCATCCCCGCTGTCACGGGAAAACCGGCGAAGAACCTTGGCCGATGCCTCACCGCCAAGGGGGAGGTGTCGACAAAGCCCTCGGAAACCAGGTCCTTGATCACCACGGGTCCCCTGAGGTTATTGGCGATGATGTCGTAGGCCAGATAGCGCTTCGCGTCCTCGACCGGACGTGGGGTCGTGGAGGTATCCTCGCTGGTGATAAGGAAATACCCGCCGCGCCCCGCGCGCAGATAGGCCACGAGGTCCGCGCCCAGCATCTCGCGGGCCGTGGTCACCACCCTCTTCATGTTCTCGCTGGCGTCCGCTCCCTGGGCGAGGAAAAGGCGGTTGAGGCGGGACGCCCTCTCACGCGCCCTTACCTGCTCGTCGATGTCGCGGCCGTTGACCACGATGCCCTGCACGCCCGGATCCTCGAGCATGTTGTAGGCGAGCACCTCGAAGTGCCGCCAACCCCCGTCGGCGTAGCGGTAACGGAACTGCAGACGCTCCATCCCGCCCGGATTGAGAAGCAGCCGCTGAAAGGTCCGCATGACCGTCTGCAGGTCATCGGGATGCACAAAGTCGAAGGCGTTGCGCTGCAGGAAATAGCCGCGCTCGTACCCCAGCACTTTCTGCACCGAGGGGCTCTCATAGGTCACTTTGCCTTCACGGTCGATGATGACTATGACATCAAGGGCGTTCTCGATCAGGGACCGGAAGCGCTCTTCGCTGCGTTCCAGCCTGTCCAGCATGGTGTTGATGGAGGAAGCCAGGCTTGAGATCTCGTCCTTTCCCTGCGAGCGCACGCGGGCGGCAGCGTCCGCGGTCCTGCCTATCTCGGTGACCTCGGCATTGAGTCTTGAGAGGCGGGAGAGCACCATCCTCTCGACGATCAGGAACATGCCGGCGCCGAAGAGGAGGAAAGCGGCGAAGAGGAAGAGCACATACCAGATGAGGGTGTTGACTCCCTGGTCGTGGATGTTGCGCGGCAACTCGACCTTCAAGATGAGCGCCGGCTCTCCCAAGACATCCTCTATGAACGTATAGCCCGATACGCGGCCAGGCGTGGACGAGAGCACCACCATCTCCTCCCCCTCCATCAGCTTCGCGCGGGCTTTGGTGAAGTCCGGCGGTAGACTCTCCCCGTAAACCGCGGCGATATCCAGGTCCTGGTGGCTCGCCTCGGCAAGTCGGTTTATCTCTTCCTCGTCGAGCAGGCGCCCCATGACCAGGGTGCCGCGGGCCGGCCCCTCGGCGGCGCTGGTGAGGATGGGCTCCGCCGCGAAAAGGAGTTGCCCTTCATCAAGTTGCAGCACCCCTGCCGTCGATCTAACCCCCGATTCGCCACGCAGTACGTCGAGCGCGGGAATGAGCTTGGGAAGAAAGTCGGAAAAGAGAGGCAAAAGGCCGTGGCTCGTGGGGTCGAATCGGCGGCCGCAAACCAGGTTACTCTCCGTGTCCAGGAACGCGATGACATCGAGACGCAGGTTCTCGAACATAAACGGGGTGAGATTGGAGGTTACGAAAGACTCGTTGCGCTCTTTCATGAAAACATATGAATCGTCCCAGTAAGCCCAGTCCTTGAGCACGGTGTCCAGGTTCTGCAGGTCGTCGTCGAATATGTTCCTGGCGCGAAGCACCTCCATGGCGACGTTGTCCCGCTCCAGGTGACGGAAACTCCCCAGGATGTAAAGCCAGGAAAAGACGTTCAGGGTGATCAGGAGGGTAAGGAATATCCCCAGGAATATCATGGCCGTCTTCCTGCGCAGAGACAACCGTAATCCTCCTGAACTCTTCCGCCCGGTCCGCTGCTCTCTCTGCCGTTGCTCCCGATGAGCCGGTTTCCGAAAAAGGATGCGACGAAATCAGCGCAAACGGCAACCCCCATTTTCATTATAGCCGCTTCGTCAGCATGATATAGACTGGTCAGCATGTTCCTCTCGCCTCTCCTAGCGTTGCCGGTGGGGAAGAAAAGGCATTCATGCGATCTTTTACCTGGTCTCTGGCGAGATGAAAAGCGCCCACCGGGACGCGCGTCATCCAGCGCTCCGGAGAGCCGTCGCGGGAAGGGACGCCCCGTTTCGCGAGCGCGATTAAGCGCATGCGCGGGATGGGCACAGGCAGGAAATGGAACGGGAAAGGCGAAGCCCCTCTATCATGGGAGCGCGTGAAGGTGATGGGGCGGTTCGGCAAGGATACCTATAACGGGCCTATAGCGGGACGCTCATTTCTTTCACTGGCCCAGCGCCGGCAAGGAGGTATTCGGCCGCTTTTAAGCCGCTGAGCATGGCGGAGGGAACGCCGCCCATGGCGAGCGCGGAGAAGGCCTGGTAACCGGCCATGAACAAGCCGGCGATGGGGGTGCGGACCAACTCCACCACCTCGCCGCCCGCCCGCTCCCAGGACCAGCCCGCCACCGCGCCGTCGGGTCGTCCCGACTGCGGAGCCGTTTGCACGCGTTTCATCCAGGCGGTCTCGGGTTCCGAGTCGATCCGGGAGCCGGTGTTCAACCGGTGCCGGGACCGGTGTCGGTCCGGCGACCTCCGGTTTTCGGTATGCGCATGGAAGGCGCGGGACATGGGCGACGTCACGGCCTGCATGAACCTTCCGGAGTGACGGGCCCGGATTTCGTCGCTATTCTTCCAGGTGCCTGAAGCATTCGTCCTTGTGTAGCGCCACCAGTTGACAGAAGGTGTCGTCCACGCCCTCGTCCTGTCCTGGATTGCACGGGATGTTGGCGCT
>JACVJG010000066.1 GCA_015711875.1 Candidatus Solincola jinzensis
AATCGCTGGGGCAGGTGAACCTCATGGCGGTCGAGGAACACCGCTCCCTGCAGGAACGCTATGATTTCCTGCAGGAACAAGTGGAGGACCTGCGGGAGAGCAAAGCCTCGCTTCAGAAGGTGGTGCGGGCCATCGACCGCGAGATAATGCGCATCTTCCGGGAGACCTTTGACGAGGTAAACCGCCACTTTCAGGAGTTGTTCGAGAAGCTTTTCCCCCAGGGCAGGGCCGAGCTCACTCTTACCGACCCCACGGATCTTCTCAACACCGGGGTGGACATCGAGGCGCAGCCGCGGGGAAAGCGCCTGAAAAAGCTCTCCCTGCTTTCCGGCGGCGAGACCGCTCTTATCTCCCTGGCCTTCCTCTTCGCCCTCTTCAAGACGCGGCCCAGCCCGTTTTATTTCCTTGACGAGGTGGAAGCGGCCCTGGACGATGTCAACCTGCATCGTTTCCTGGATATGCTCAAGGGCTTCAAGGGCGATTCGCAACTCATCGTGATCACCCACCAGAAGCGCACCATGGAGATAGCGGACATACTCTACGGCGTCTCCATGCAGGCGACGGGCGTGTCCCGCGTGGTAAGCCAGCGGCTTGACGATGTCGAGAGCTTGGCCCGCACGGGCACCGCTTGAGCGTCAAGGCAAAAGAGAAAAGTACTTGAGGCTTCCGCGCGGGCGCAAATGCCATTATTTGGTAAAGACATACAAGCAGCGGCCGTGCGGGCGGATTCGCAGTCGTTTTTTAACAGACCTTCCTGCCCACGCGGGCATGCCCCTCACCCTTCTCTCACGCGCTGTCTCTATAGAAGGGCGCGAAGCAGGAGGGTCAAGGACCGCCTATGCCCTGAATGGCCGATGATCTTTAAGGGCAAAACCGCATCATGGGCTGGATAGGAGATGTCATCTCAGCGGGAAAGCGCAGGAGCCGGGATGCGATGATGATGGCGAGGAATGATCTGGCGAAGTCGATATGCACAGGCGACGTGGACATGCCGGAGCAGCCGCGTCCGGGGAGGATCTCAGCCTGGAGGCTGCGATGCCCAGGATATCAGGGGCATGAGAAGGGGAAAACGGAGCGCGAGGACAGGGGAATCACACAGGGTAAGCCAAAGTGTGTGAATTGGGGATATGAGCGATGCCGGCTTGCGGGTAATATTTAGAGGCGAGGAGACACTGGATCGAGTAGCGGGAAGGCGGGAATGAACGAGGATAAAGAGCTTAGGAAGCGTGAGAAAGAGGAGAAGAAGCGGCGCGCCAGGGAGGAGAAAGAGCGCCTGAAGGCGGAGAGAAAGGCCGAGAAGGAGAGCAGGAAGCGCGAAAAACAGCAGGCCTTGAGAGAGCTTCGAGAGCTTCCCGAGATCGCGGAAGGGGAGGGAGAAGCCATCGTCTGCGCGGCCTTCGCGGAGGAGGAGGGACTCCGGGAAGAGGCGATGGCGTCCGGCGGCAAGATCCAAAGCGACCTGGCGACCACCCGGGAGGCGCCAATGCCGGAGGGGCTCGAGGAAGGCGGCGCCGGAGTCGTTGCGGCGGAGCCCTTGCCCTCTACGGCGGCGGCGTTTAAGGAAGAGGGCGCCACGAGGGCGCCGGAACGGGAGAAAGATGAGGAGGAAGCGGGCGAGCGGGAGGGTTGGCTTGACAGGCTGCGAAAGGGGCTCAGCAAATCCCGCGTGAATTTCATGGCTCCCCTCTCAAAAGCGCTGGCGACACGTCGCTTTGACGACGCCTTCTGGGAGGAGGTCGAGGACATCCTGGTGGGGGCCGACGTGGGCGTGGAGATGACCATGATAATGGTGGACAGGGTTAAGGAGCGCATGGCGCGGGAGAAGGTGAAGGACGAAGAATCCTTCCTGAAACTCTTCCGCGAGGTGCTGGCGGATTCACTGGATGTGGGGGAGGCCGGGTTGCGCTTTTCCGAATCCGGCCCCAGCGTGATCATGGTGGTGGGCGTCAACGGCACCGGCAAGACGACCACCATCGCCAAACTCGCGCATCTCCTGCGCGGGGAGGGGAAGCGCGTCATGCTCGCGGCGGGAGACACCTTCCGGGCCGCCGGCATAGAGCAGCTGGAGGTATGGGGCGAGCGGGTCGGAGTGCATACGGTGAAGCACCGCCAGGGGGCGGACGCGGCCGCGGTGGTCCACGACGCGGTGGAGTCGGCGCACGCCAGGGGGGTGGAGGTGGTAATAGCCGATACCGCAGGTCGTCTGCATACCAAGGTAAACCTCATGGAAGAGCTGAGAAAGATAAAGCGCGTGGCGGAGAGAAAAGCGGAGGTCACCGAGACCCTGCTGGTGATCGACGCCACCACGGGACAGAACGGGCTCATACAGGCACGCCAGTTCAGCGAGGCGGTGGACGTGACCGGAGTGGTGCTCACAAAGCTTGACGGCACCGCCAAGGGCGGCATCGTGGTGGCCATCGTTCACGAGCTCGGCATCCCCATCAAGTTCGTCGGCGTGGGAGAGGGCCTGGATGACCTGCATGCATTCGACCCCAGGGAGTTCGCCCAGGCCCTGATTTCCCCCGCCTCCTAGGCTATGAGAGCCACCGCCTCCTAGGGCACAACGAGAGAACTACTGGTGATAGGGTGATAGGGGCTTGTGTACGGGGAAAAGCCTTTCTTGAGTCATTATGGCCCAAGCAAGCATAAGCAGGCAGGCAATTATAATATATACGCAAGGCGCTTTCGACACAGCCGCTTTGAAGATGGCTGAGTGGGGCTTCCCAAGGCATATGGGGGATTGCGGATTGCGTGTATTTAGTGCAGGACATCGATGACGAATTGCCATATCGGGGCAAGCTGGAGAGCGAGGGCGACGATCCGGACCATAAGGTTTTCTGGCGCGAGCGAGACTAGCCCGTTTCGCTGACGGCATTACACGGGGAGCCTCTTTGCTCTTGAAGCGCTACCTGCTCCCGATCACGGAGAGTATTTAGCGACCACCACGCCAGGGCGCGGCGCCCGGGAAATGGCCCTTGAGGGTGATTTGATTTCATCTGAGTGTCGATATAATATATTAATCTTGCGATGCCGATGACCTCAGGGGGCGAGTCCGGGAAGCGAGGGCAAAGAGGCGATATTATCCCAAGGCAAAACCGCGATCTCGCCGATGCCAGCCCCGTGCGCGCGGCCACCACGCTCCCGGCAGAGGAAGGTTCGACAGGTTGAGGGACGAAGGGCGAAAAAGGAAAGAAAGAAGAGGTCTCCTGAGGCGCGGAGACGTAGATTTCGCCCATGCCGCCGATGGCGCGACCTCAAAGATGGAGGGCACGGGGAAGAACGGCCACGGAAGCGGGTTCCTCAGCCTGGTCATGAAAAGCCTCAACGACGTGGTCTTCGTCCTGGACAGGAACGGCGTCTTCACCTATATCAGCCCGGCCATCGAGTCCATCTCCCAATACCGCGCGGAGGAGGTATTGGGAAGACCCTTCGCCGATTTCATCCATCCCGACGACCTCCCCGGCCTCGTCTCCAGCTTTGAAAGCACTCTGAAAGGAAAACTGGAGCCCTACGAGTTCAGGGTGATCGACAAGACCGGCGAGGAGCGCTATGTCCGGACGAGCAGCAGGCCCATCATGGAAGGCGGGGAGTTGAGCGGCCTGGCGGGCGTGATGACCGACGTGACCGCGACCCGCTCCGCCGAGGACGAAGCGCGCATGCTCAAGACCATATGCGAGAACGCCAACTTCGGCATCGCGGTAGCGGACCTGGAGGGAAAGCTGATCTTCGTCAACCGCTATTTCGCCCTCTCCCATGGCTACCATCCCGAGGAGATACTGGGCGAGAACCTCTCCATATTCCATAACCGCGAACAGATGGCGGAGGTCGACGAGATAAACCGCCGCCTGCGCGAGGAAGGCAGGTATGACGCGCTGGAGGTCTGGCATGCCCGCCGGGACGGCACGGTGTTCCCCATGCTCATGAACGGCATAGTGATCAGGGATATGAACGGGGAGCCGCGCTATATGGCGGCCACCGGCGTCGACATAACCCAGAGGAAGCGGTGGGAGGCGGCTCTTCTGGAGTCCGAGGAACGCTACCGCGACCTTTTCGATAACGCCGGCGACCTCATCCAGAGCGTGGATACCGAGGGACGTTTCCTGTACGTGAACCGCGCCTGGCTGGAGACCCTGGGTTACGAGAGGGATGAGCTCGAGGGGTTGAACCTCTTCGACATCATACACCCCCGTTACCGCCCGCACTGCCGCGAGCTGTTCCGACGCGTGCTGGATGGCCAGGAAGTGGAGGTCGCGGAGGTGGTGTTCCGTGCCAAGGACGGCAGGGAGGTCATACTGGAGGGGAAGAGCAGCTGTCGTTTCGAGCATGGCCGCCCCGTGAGCACACGCGGCATATTCAGGGACATAACCGCCAGGCGCCTGGCCGAGGAGGAGCTGAAAAGGTATCAAGAGCGCCTGGAGGAGCTGGTGGAGGCGCGCACCCTGGAACTAATGGCCGCCAACGAGAGGTTGCGCGAGGAGGCCGCGGAACGCGAAAGGGTGCAGGAGGAGCTGTGGAGAAAGAACGAAGAACTCGAGGCCTTCGCCCACAACGTCTCCCACGACCTGCGCGGTTCGCTTTCGCTGATCAGCGGGTTCTCGGAAGCGGCGATGCAGGCGGCGCGCGGTGGCGACGTTTCGCAGGTGGAGGAGTGCATGGCGTGTGTAAAGGAAGCGGTTGAGCGCATGGACTCCTTCATATATGCCCTGCTCGACTATGCGCGGGCGGGCCGGATAGCGAGCCATGAGGCGATGGCGGAACCGGATGCGGTGCTACGAGAGGTTCTACTGGAGAGGGATTGCGAGATCCGGGAAGCGTGCGCAGAGGTGAAGGTAACAGGCCCTTTTCCCACCGTGAAAGCCGATCCGGTGAGGCTCTATCAGGTTTTGAACAACCTTGTGGAGAACGCCTTGAAATACCGTTGTCGCGAAGGCACGCCGGAGCTCAGGGTGGACTGCCACACACGCGGCGAGGTCGCGGTTTTCCGCGTCAGCGACAACGGCATAGGGATCCCTCAGGAGGAACAGGAAAACATCTTCAATCCCTTCAGCCGTTGCTGTGGCCCCGAGTACCAGGGCTTGGGCATCGGACTCGCCACCGTCAAGCGCGCGGTGGAGGGATGGGGCGGTGAGGTATGGGTGGAATCGAGCCCCGGCGAAGGAAGCTCCTTCTACTTCAGCGTTCCGCTGGCGTGATCTCGATGGTCACGTAGGAAACAATCGCGTTGCATCGCGCGCTATTCGTTTCAAGAAGGGTCAAGAGGTCGCCTTGTCTTCCCGACATACCGAGCGGATTTGAAATATGGAAATGGGCGCGCCTCGCTCGTTTCGGATGCGGGCGGCATGGCGGCAAGCCGGGTCTCCGGAGCTATGGGGATGGGAGAGAGGATTTCCGCTCTCTTTTGACATAACCAGGTCTTTCCGATAACTTAATTTATTTAGTGATGGAAGAAGGGCGCTTGCGGCGCCACGAAGCCAATGCGGCTAGGCGCTCAAGGCGAGCGCGGGATAGAGGAAACGCCAGCGCATGTTCGACAACCTTAGCGAAAGGCTCCAGGATATCTTCAAGCGCCTGCGAGGGCACGGAAAGCTGTCCGAGAAGCAGGTGGAAGAGGTGATGAGGGAGATACGCCTAGCCCTCCTGGAAGCGGACGTCAACTTCAAGGTGGTCAAGGAGTTCATCGCCCGCGTCCGGGAGCGGGCGGTGGGGCAGGAGGTCATGCGTTCCCTCACCCCCGCCCAGCAGGTGATCAAGATCGTCAACGAGGAGCTGACGGAACTCTTGGGAAGCTCCAATGAGCGCATAGACTTCGGCGGCCGCGTCCCCGCCGCCGTGATGCTGGTGGGGCTGCAGGGATCGGGAAAGACCACCGCCACGGCGAAGCTGGCGGCGCATCTAAAGAACCAGGGTCGCCACCCCATGATGGTGGCGGCGGACGTCTACCGCCCCGCCGCCATCGACCAGCTGGAGAAGCTGGGTCAACAGGTGGGGATAGAGGTATACGCGGACCGCTCCGCGAAACCCGAGGACATCGTGGCGGCGGGTATGAAAAAGGCCGAGAAGGAAGGCCTGGACACCGTGATCATCGACACCGCCGGCCGCCTGCACATCGACGACGAGATGATGCAGGAGCTGGTGCGCATCAAGAAAAAGCACCCCCCCAGCGAGACCCTTCTGGTGGTCGACGCCATGACCGGCCAGGATGCGGTGAACGTGGCGCAGGCTTTCGCGGAGACGGTGGGTGTAGACGGCGTGATCCTCACCAAACTCGACGGCGATGCCAGGGGAGGGGCGGCGCTCTCGATCAGGTCGGTCACGGGAAAACCCATCAAGTTCGCCAGCGTGGGAGAGAAGCTGGGGGACCTGGAGCCCTTCTACCCCGACCGTATGGCCTCGCGTATCCTGGGCATGGGAGACATGCTCACCCTCATCGAGAAAGCGCAGGCAACCTACGACGAGAAAAAAGCCCAGGAGCTGGAGCGCAAGCTGCGCAAACAGCAGTTCACCCTGGAGGATTTCCTCGACCAGATGAACCAGCTCAAGAAGATGGGGCCCCTGGACCAGATCCTGGGAATGATCCCCGGTATCTCATCCTCCAAGCTCAAAGGCTTGCAGGTGGACGAGAGTCAGATCAAGCGCGTGGAGGCCATCATCCAGTCCATGACCCCGGAGGAGCGGCGTAAACCCCAGATCATCGGGGCAAGCCGCAAACAGCGCATCGCCCGGGGCAGCGGCACCAGCACCCAGGACGTTAACCGCCTGCTGCAGCAGTTCCAGCAGATGCAGAAGCTGATCAAGCAGTTCGGGAAGATGTCTCCGAAACGCATGGGGCAGATGTTCCCCTTCCAGTTGTAGCGGATCCGCGATATATGCGGGAAGAAGTAGAGGAAAGGAGTGCGGCGATTTGGTAAGGATCAGGCTAAGGCGTATGGGCGGGAAGAAGAAGCCCTACTACCGGGTGGTGGCCGCAGACGCCCGCAGCCCCAGGGACGGGAGGTTCATAGAGGTTCTGGGGCGTTATGATCCCCGCACGGAACCATCCCTGATCGAGTTCGAGGAGGAAAAGGTCCTGAAATGGCTGCGCGATGGGGCGCAGCCCACGGACCAGGTGCGAAGACTCATGGAGATCAAGGGAATATGGCAGAGGTTCCAGGAGGAGAAAAGTGGAGGCTAGCCGGGACGAGGGCAAGGATGCCGACGTGAAGGAGCTGCTTGAGTACTTGGCCCGGGCGCTGGTGGACAACCCGGACAGCGTCGAGGTGACAACCGTGGAGGGTGAGAGGTCCATCATCCTGCAGTTGCGAGTCCATCCCGACGACGTGGGTAAAGTCATAGGCAAGAACGGACGCATAGCGCAGGCCATGCGCACCCTTATCAAGGCCTCGGCCACCAGGGAGGGGCGCAACGCCATCGTGGAGATCATCGATTGAGGAAATGACTCACCGCGCCCGCAAGGTCTCCCTGGTGGTGGTGGGGCGGGCGCTGAAGCCCCACGGTTTGGCGGGCTGGGTGCGCATTGAGGTTCTGTCGGAAAACCCACATCGTTTCTCGCCCGGGAATTCCTTCATCCTGGAGGGAAGCGAAGGTGGGGAGCGCCTGCTTCTGGAAAAGGCTGAAAGGGATCGCGAAGGTCTGAAGGCCAAGTTCCGGGGTATCGAAAGCAGGCAGAGCGCGGAGAGTTTGGCGGGAAAGACTCTTTTCATTACCCCGGAGGAAACCGGGCAGGCACCGCCTTCCAGCTTGTGGGAGCACCAGATCCTGGGGCTTGAGGTGCGCACACAGGGAGGACGCGTCCTGGGCGAGGTAGTGGAGGTAATGGAGACGGGCGCCAACGATGTGCTGGTGGTAAGAGGAGACAAAGATTATCTCATCCCCGTCATTGAGCAGGTGATAAGCGAGGTTGACGAGGATGCGGGCGTCATCACCATCGAGCCTTTGCCCGGGTTGCTGGAGCTCTGAGGCGACATCCTCGGGATTTTACGGGATGGCAAGATGCGTATAGACGTGTTCACCATATTCCCCGCCATTTTCGCCTCGCCTCTGCGCGAAGGCCTGCTGGGCAAAGCCATAGAAAGAGGGATCCTTGAGGTGCGCGTGCACGATATCCGCGATCATGGCATCGGAAAACACCGTCAAGTGGATGACGCTCCCTTCGGCGGCGGCGCGGGGATGGTGATGAAGCCGGAGCCGGTTTTCGAGGCCGTGACATCGGCTCTGGGTTACGGCTTGGGCGAGCTGGAGCGCCTCAAGGAGGAGGTGGAGGTGGTGATGCTGACGCCGAGGGGCGAGCGCCTGACCCAGGGCAAGGTGGTGGAACTCGCGTCGCTACCCCACATGGCCCTCATCTGCGGGCGCTACGAAGGCGTGGACGAGCGGGTGATGGAGCACCTGTGCACCATGGCGTTGTCCATAGGCGATTATGTCATCTCGGGGGGAGAGTTCGCAGCCCTGGTGTTGATCGACGCCGTCGCGCGGTTGCTTCCGGGGACGGTGGGCAACCGAGAGTCGATAGAGGACGAATCCTTCAGTGGCGGCTTGCTGGAATATCCTCAATACACGCGCCCCGCGGAGTACCTGGGATGGAGGGTTCCGGAGGTGCTGCTCTCCGGCGATCACGGTGCGGTGGAGAAGTGGCGCCGGGAGGCGGCGCGCGCCTACACGAGGCGGGTGCGCCCCGACCTTCTGTGCGATGCCGACGGGGAGCGGGAGCGTGGAGATTGAGGAGACGAAAAGTGCAGACGGGGCTTCGTGAAAGCTAGGCCAGGAAGCCGAGGGGCATGATGCCGCCCGCAGCGGGAATGGAAGGATAGTCTTGGCACTAGACGATAGTCAGGGATCATCTGTTGATGCGGTCATCTCGGGTTCCTGAAGACTTGGAAGGAGGGGCGAGATCGGCCGGGCTTGCCCTTTGGGGCGGCCATGGGTTGTAATATAGCGGAAAGGAGGAAGGAAGATGCAGAGAACAGATATCGTGGAAAGCGAATACCTGCGGGATGACATACCGGACTTCCGGCCCGGGGACACGGTGAAGGTCCACGTCAGGGTGGTGGAGGGAAACCGCGAGCGCATCCAGGTCTTCCAGGGCGTGGTGATAGCGCGCAAAGGCGGAGGATTGCGAGAAACCTTCACCGTGCGCAAGGTCTCCTTTGGGGTGGGGGTGGAACGCACCTTCCCGCTGCATTCTCCCATCATCTCCAAGATAGAGGTGGTGACCGAGGGCAGGGTGAGGCGCGCGAAGCTCTATTACCTGCGAGACCGGGTCGGCAAAGCGGCCAGGATCAAGGAGAAGCGCAGAACCTGAGCGGGTTTCATGGCCACGCACCCCACCGATGGCCCGGCGACACCCCCGATATACGGGGTGGGCAAGCATGGGCCTGAAGGCTCTCCCGTGAGGGTGCAATCGGAGGATAGAGAGCCGCGCGACCGTGCCCACTGGGTGGGGGTGTTCCTGGAGTTCGCGGTGCTTTTCATCATCGCGCTGGTCATCGCCATCTACCTCCAGGCCTTCGTCACCAAGCCTTTCATGATCCCCTCGCCCTCCATGGAGCCCACCCTGCGGGAAGGGGACAGGGTGCTGGTGGACAGGATGAGCTACCATTTCAGGGAGCCCCGGAGGGGGGAAGTGATCGTCTTCCGCTTCGACCCCAACGATTCCGCCAACTGGACCCAGGGGAGCAACGGCTTTTCCCGCTCCCTGGACCTGCTGGCTGAGGTTCTCAACATAACCCATCAGGAGTCATTGCCTTTCATAAAGCGTGTGGTGGGGGTAGGGGGCGATACGGTGGAGCTGCGGGACGGGGAGCTTTTCGTCAACGGCGAGCGCTACGAGGCGGACTATGAATACGTACGCGACAACGCCAACGGTAAATGGGAGGTACCCGAGGG
>MU158537.1:0-4027 GCA_015711875.1 Candidatus Solincola jinzensis
CGCGTCGGTAGTACCAGCGGCCGTGGAGGTTCTGATATCCCCATACCAGGCGGATAAGGCACGGGAGTTCCGGGATCCAGAAACCTTCGGGAGGGTCTTCGCTCGGAGTTATCCTTCCGGGCTCCACATCCGCCACCGCCACCCCTTCCCCGTCCTCGCGTGAAAGGCGCGCCAGCACCTCACCGGTGGCGTCCACGACCATGGTCTCCCCCAGGTACCAGGAACGGTAGGGCAAACCCGGCAGCAGGGGCATGCGGCACTCGAAATCCCCGGCATGGGCGGCATGCACCACCGGCACCCCCAGCATGCGAGCCATGCGCACCGGCGTTTCCCGCATGACCTCGAGGTTGCGGCGGTGCACCTCACTCTTGCCGGGAATGGGAATGGCGCGATCCGGCACCGTCCACCAGCATGAGCCCCCCACGAGTAGGTCCACCTTGCCCCGCAGGCGGCGCACGGTGCGCGAGCGCACCAGTTCCCAGCACAGGGCCACTCCCACCGGACCCATGGGCGTCTCGAGAACGCCGTCGTCCTTGCCCCCTAGGTAATAGCAGTTCTCCCACATGGTAGGCTGGTCCTTATCATGCACGGCGTAGTCGCCGTCGGGGAAGGCGAGCACGAAGCTGTTGTAGTTGTCCCCGCCCCGGGAGGCGATGAAGGACCCTCCCACGAAGCCGTTATGGCGGCGTGCTGCGCCGCGCATCATCTCCAGGGCGGGCCCGTCAAAAGGGAGGGATGCAGAGATCATCGCGGGATGAAAAGCCACCGCCGACGTGAAGAACTCCGGCAGGATGACCATCTCGCACCCCCTCGAGAAGGCCTCCTCAACAAGCCGCTCCGCCTTCTCAAGGTTGGCGGCGGTGTCGCCCAGCCGAGCTACCATTTGCACCGCTCCTACCCTCATGCGCAGCTCACCTCGCTTTCATGCCGGCGGCACCGATCGCAAGCCGCCCCTCTCTTACACCGATGTCCAAGGGCGATGCCGGGGTCATGGAGGGGGCGTATGAAAAGGAACCGTCCCCTTCGCCGCCCTGCCGTTTGAACCCTCCGCGATAATCCCGGCTTGCCTTCCACGGCTATGACCCGGCCCGGCGCAAACCACCGACGCTGCAAAGGCGCGGGCCCCCGCCGCCGCTTTTCCTGGTTGACCGCTTTTCGCCATCGTCGGGCTTCCCCCCCTGCGAGCGGCGGAACCCCTGGTTCGCCACGCTTGAAACCCGCGGTGAATCCGGCCTCCGGGCCGTGGGGACGATTCCCGGATGCGTAGGGCCCTTCCGATCCCGCCCGCGCGAGGTCAGCAAACCGGTATGCCCGAGGACAGCAGCCCCGGCAGCTCCTCCAGGCTGGCGATCACGGCGCAGTCGGGGCTGGCCGCCAGCTCCCAGCGGTCTAGGAGCACGGGGTGGATGCCCGCGGCCCTCGCCCCCAGCACGTCGGCGTAATAGTGGTCCCCAACGTGCACCGCTTCCTCGGGAGCCACCCCCACGCGCTCCAGGGCGATGCGGAAGATGGAAACCTCGGGCTTGATCCGCCCCAGGTTGGCGGAGCTGATCACGAATTCGAGGTAAGGGCTCAGGCCCAGGTGATGGCAGAGGCCAGGGAGCCGCACATCCCAGTTGGAGATGACGCCCATACGCATCCCCATCTCCATGAGCCTCTCCATGGCGGGCAGGACGTCGGGGTAAAGCGCCCAACGGTCGCCCCTGCCGAACTCGTCGTACAGCGCCCTTCCTAGCACCCGGGAGGACGCCTCCTCCACCCCGGCCTCCGCCACCGCCAGGGCGTACATCTCGCTCCACATGGCGGCCGCCTCCTCCTCCGAGGCCCAGAAGGTGTCGTCGCTCCAGTAGCGCTCCTCGTAGTAGCGCTCCGCTATCTCCAACCCGCGCCGCAGGTCGGGGAGGCAGACGCGGTAGCCGTGCTCCTCCATCACCTGCGCGCACACCTCCTCCACTGAGGGATGTGGCAGCAACAGGGTGTTGCCCGCGTCGAAGAACACCGCCTTGACGGTAGAAGCCACCGTGTTCACCTCCATAAGGATTCTAGCAGATGTCCAGGACATCGCCGCTCAAGGCTGATCTCTCTACGCTTACAGAGACCCAGGCTCGCTCTGATATCGAAAACCTCTGGAATGGCCCCGATTCCGGCGCTGCACTGGCTTTGCCAGAAGAGCAGGCAATCAATATACGCCTTAAAACCCCAAAAACGAGGCGCCGTCTTTTGAACATGGACCCTTGAAAGCTCCGCGGGGTCCTCGGTCACCTTTCACATCACAAAAGCGCGCTGAGGCTTTTCATGCCCTTTGAAAGAACGCGCCAACCATCGGCGCATTTCCCCCGAGAAGCGAAAAACAGAGGGGGTGAAAAGAAGCCCGAGGAATCAACGACATGTGTATGGGGCTAAGGTTGTCGGCAACGGCGGTGGCGGCGGTCAAGGCGGTCACCTGGCTCTCGAATAGGCTTAGCGCGGGGGCAGGCTCCGATCATCACTTCCCTTACAGGAGGCAAAAACAAGAAGGCGTGAAAAACAGCCCCAGCGATTACAATATACCCATGGATATCAGGCTGGCGGCGGCGGTGGCGGCGGGCAAGGCGGTCACCTGGCTCTCGAGGAAGCTGGGGACGGGCGCGGGCTCCAACTTCCCCGGCAAGGTCGTGCTGCGGATGCACCCGGGCGCGCCTCAGGCCATGGCCTCCCGGCTTCCCGGAGGTTGCGTGCTGGTTACTGGCACCAACGGAAAGACCACCACCTCCAACCTGCTTGCGGGCATGCTGCGCGCCGGCGGCAGGCGCCCGGTGCACAACCGCGTGGGCGCCAACCTCATCACCGGCATCACCGCCGCCCTTGCTCAGGCCTCGGACCTGCGGGGCGCGCCGCGCGGGGACATCGGGCTTTTCGAAGTGGACGAGGCCACCCTTCCCGCGGCGGTGGAGCGATTGAGGCCCCGCCTGGTCATCGTCACCAACCTATTCCGGGACCAGCTCGACCGTTATGGGGAGCTGGAATCCCTCGCCCGCAGGATGGACACGGCCCTGGGGATGCTTGGCCCCGAGTCCGACGTGCTCCTCAACGCCGACGACCCCCTGGTGGCCTCGCTGGGAAGAGATACCAGCGCCGTCATCCATTACTATGGCATCGAGGGAGCAATGGACACCGAAAAGGCGCTCCGCCACGCCGCCGACTCCAAGCACTGCCGGGAATGCGGCTCGCCGTTGCGGTTCGAGGCCCATTACTTCGGGCACATGGGCAGGTATCGCTGCCCGGCATGTGGCCGCTCCCGTCCCGCGCCCGAGTTCTTCGCCCAGCGCGTGGAGCTCTCAGGAGCCGCGGGCTCGCGCGTGGCCGTGGCCACTCCGCGCTGGAGCGCCGAGCTTTTCCTCGCCCTGCCGGGCCTCTACAACGTCCATAACCTCCTGGCGGCGCTGGGCGGCGCCCTGCTATTAGGGCTTGGTGAGGAGGCGGTGCGCGTGGGAGTGGAGGGCTACAGCACTGCTTTCGGGCGCGGCGAGCGCATCCCTGTGGACGGCCGCAACCTCTTCCTGGTGCTCTCCAAAAACCCCACCGGCTTCAATGAGGTCATCCGCACCCTGCGCTTCGAGGGCGATGGCCTGGTGGTGCTGGTGGCCCTAAACGACCGCATAGCCGACGGGCGTGACGTCTCCTGGATCTGGGACGTGGACTTCGAGGAGCTGGCGCCGCTGCCCCGCCGCCTGGTGGCCGCGGGAACGCGCGCCTGGGAGATGGCCCTGCGCATGAAGTACGCGGGGCTCGACACCGCGCGCCTAGAGGTGCGGAGCGACCTGGGGGAGGCGCTGCGCGCCGCCCTCGCCGCCGCGGAGGAGGGGGAGACGGTGTACGCCCTCACCACCTACACCGCTACCCTGGAGCTGCGGCGACTGCTCACCCGCATGGGAGCCGCTCCCGGGCTCTGGGAGGAGGCCTGAGTATGGCCGTGCCGGAACTGCGCATCTGCCACCTCTACCCCGAGCTGATGAACATCTACGGGGACCGCGGAAACGTCATAGAT
>MU158537.1:4037-9870 GCA_015711875.1 Candidatus Solincola jinzensis
TTGGCGTACTACGAGAGTCAGGCCTGGTCGAGGTTCGCCGCGAGGCCACCTGGTCGTACTATTCCCTGAACCGCGAGCAGATGATGGTGTGCGATGACCTCGCCGGCGTGAAGGGGGAGGCGCTGCGGGAGGCCGTGGAGGACGGGGCCGCGCTCCTCTCCATCTGCGGCGGTTACCAGTTATTGGGAAGACGCTTCCTGACTTACACGGGAGAGGACCTGCCCGGCATCTCCCTCTTCGATGTGGAGACGGTGGGCGGGGACACGCGCTTCATCGGCAACGTGGCCGTGGAGTGCGGCCTGGAGGGGGCGGAGGGCACCCTGGTCGGCTTCGAGAACCACTCCGGTCGCACCCGCCTCGGCCCGGCATGCAGCCCCCTGGGAAAGGTGATCAGGGGGCACGGGAACAACGGCGAGGACGGCAGCGAGGGCTGCGTTTACCGCCATGCCATCGGCACCTACCTCCATGGCTCCCTCTTGCCCAAGAACCCACGTCTCGCCGACTGGCTTATCCTGCGCGCCCTGCGCAGGCGGTACCAGCTCGAGGAACTGCCGCCACTGGATGACGCGCTGGAGGAGGCGGCTCACCGCGCCGCCCTGGAGATGGTGCTGCGCGAGGGCAAGCGCTTCGGTCTCCCAGGCCTCCGGCGCCGCTGACCTCCAGGCACCGCAGGCATGGGGGTCAAACCTCGCTCTATGCCTCAGGCATGTGGGTCTGGCCTCGCTTGGTGCCTGCTGCCGAACCGGTCAGGCACCGGGGACTGGCCTCGCGCTATACCTGCTTCCCAAGCTACATCCAGGCCATGCCCGCCGATGGTGGGAGAAAAGGCCGGGCGTTGGCGTAATGATGTCGTTGATGAGCAAAACGGCAGGCTTACGGTCTCTGCTACCTAAGACTTCGACATGCGGTCTGCTTATCGAGCATATGCCTCGCCTAGTGTAACTGTTTTTCAGCCGGTCTTCTTTTTCTCTTTTTTCTCTTCTTCATATGGCGCATATGCACGTACTGCTTTTGAACGATGGCCGTGGCGTTTTCTCGCCGCCATTGGAGTCGGGCGGCCCGCTTTAGGTAGAATGTCTGCGGAAAGGAACGGAGACCGGCAATGACGCGCTCCGTGGATGCGCGCCCGACCAGGAAGGGTTTGAGTTAATGGCGAGGAGATTTCCATGCGTTACGTGATCATAGGCAACGGCGGGGCCGGGGTGCGCGCCGCCCAGGCCATACGCGCCAGGGACACGGAGGGCGAGATCACCATCTTGGACCGGGAGGCCTATCCCTGCTACTACCGCATGCGGCTCCCTGACTACATCAGCGGGTGGAGAGAAAGGGACTCCGTCTTCTTCGTGAGAGACGCCTTTTACGGGGAAAACCGCATCGAGTTCAAGCGCGGCGCGGAGGTGACGGGCGTGGACACGGAGGGACGCAGGATATGGCTCGAGGGTGGCGCAACGCTGCCCTACGACCGCCTCCTCATCGCGGCGGGAGCGAGGCCTCGCGAACTCGCCTGCCCGGGGAGCGAGCTGGACGGCGTGGTCTACCTGCGCACCCTCGATCAGGCCGACGACATCATCCGCCGAAGCAAGGAGGCCGGAGCCGCGGTGGCCCTGGGCGGAGGTCTGTTGGGGGTGGAGATGGCGCGGGCCTTCAACGAGCTAGGCCTGGCCACCTCATACCTCATCCGCGAGGACCGCTTCTGGCCCCAGATGCTGGATGCGGCGGGGTCCTCCCTGGTGGAGAAGGTTCTGGAGGAAAAGGGGATCGAGCTGCGCAAGGGCGAGGGCATAGAGGAGGTCCTGGGAGAAAAAGGAAAGGTGGCGGGGGTCAGGACGACATCGGGAAGCGAGCTGCCCGCGGACATGGTGGGCATCGCCATAGGGGTTGTTTCCAACCTGGAGTTCCTGGAGGGCAGCGGGCTGGACACCGACCGCGGCGTGCTGGTGGACGAGGGCCTGCGCGCCTCGCTTCCCGACGTCTACGCGGCGGGGGATATAGCCCAGGCGCTGGACGTGGGCAGCGGCGAGCACCGCCTCGTCACCTCCTGGCTCAACACCCAGCGCCAGGGCGAGACGGCGGGCATCAACATGAGCGGTGGCGAGGCCTCCCTGGAGGCGGTGATTCCCTACAACGTCATAGTCATCTACGGCCTTCCAGTGGCCTGCATAGGCCTGGACCTGCCCCCGCAGGGCGGGGATTACGAGACCCTCACCGGAGACTTCCCCCGCGACGGCAGGTACCGCAAGCTGGTGCTGCGCGACGGCGTCCTGGTGGGCGCCACCTTCATCGGCGAGATCAAGGAGGCGCAAGCCGCGGAAGCGCTCATCAAGAACAAAGCCGACCTCTCGGCGTGGCGGGACCGCCTCTTCGAGCCGGGCTTCGACCTACGGCGCCTGCTGGAGGAACTGAAGGAATGAGAAACCGTTTCCCGGTTTCCCGGTATCAGGGGGATCACGCCTCCGGCGCCCACTCCAGAGGTTGAGCGGCTGGCTCCTTCGTACTGCTTTGCGCCTCTCTCCCGGGGTGCCACCTCCATCGTAAGGTCGGGAGCAAGCCCCGCGCGAAAAGGCGCCTTCCCTTACCCGTGCCTCTCCGGCGATGGTAGCTTCGATATCCCCACAAAAGCGGGTGTTGTTTTCCATGCCACGGTGTGCGTTCTTCCCCATTGCCTGGACTTGATCTCTGTGTTATAGATAGTTGGGGATTCCGGTAGCCCCCGTAGAGCAAGCCTTAGAAAAGGAGGATTCCGAATGGGAGAGCCAAGCGACAAGAGGCCCGTTTTCGACGCGGACGAGTGCACCGGTTGCGGGTTGTGCGTTGACGAGTGCCCCAACGACTGCATCGACCTGAACGATGACGACGTGGCCTTCCTCGCCAGGCCCGAGGATTGCGACGGTTGCGGCACCTGCTCCGAGGAGTGCCCCTCCGAAGCCATCTCCATGGAGTGATCCGGGGAGATAAAAAGCAGGGGAGCCCGGGCTCCCCTTTTTAATTGAGGGGGTGGATCATGGGCGCTGAGAAAGGCGACTCCTCGCGGGTTAACATCTTCTGGAAAATCCCCATGTTCGAGTTCCTGGAGGCGGAGGAGCTCGACCGACTCTATTCCCTCTGCTCCACGGAGCGCTTCGCTAAAGGGGATTACATCTTCCTTGAGTGTGACCAGCCCCGCAACCTCTACGTGGTGGTCAAAGGCGAGGTCAAGCTGCTCAAGCAGACCGAGGACGGTCGGGAGACCATCGTGGAGATGGCCTATCCAGGGGAGATCTTCGGCGAGGAGGCGGTCTTCGACGGACAGCCCTACCCCATGACCGCGCAGGCCCTGGATGACGTGGAACTCCTGTCCATCTCACGCAGCGACTTCTTTTCCTTCCTACGCGACAACCCCGACCTCGCCCTCGAGATCATCACCGAGCTGGGCGCCAGGCTGCGCGAGGCGCAGAACACCATCCGCGCCCTGGCCATGGAGCGCGTGGAATGGCGCATCGCGCGCGTCCTGCTCATGCTCTCGCGCAAGGCGGGAGTGATGGAGGAGGACGGGGTGAGCATAGACCTCCCCCTTACGCGCCAGGACATCGCGGATATGGCGGCCACCACGGTGGAGACCACCATACGCGTGCTCTCCAACTTCAAGAAGATGGGCCTGGTGGACACGGAGAAGGGCAAGATCATCCTCCGCGACCGCAAGCACCTCGAGGAGATGGTGAGCGAGGGCTGCCGGCAGCCATGAGTTGACCAGGCGCGGCGCTCCCCGGACACTCCCCCTGATGGCCTTGGGAAGAGAGACGGCAAAGGCGTGATCCCGGCCACCTTGGCTAGCCGCAGATATGCCGGCTGATCGAGGTCATGGCGCGGCATCCGCAAGCGGCTAGGATGTATCCTGAGCGTCGGCTCCATCATATCCGTATAGAGTCTTTAAGAGGAGGACCGTGATATGCCTGAGGTCAAGCTTTATTCCACCCCCACCTGTCCCTACTGCCGCATGGCCAAGGATTTCCTCGAGAAGGAAGGGGTGACCTTCTCGGTCATCGACGTCTCCGAGGACGTAAAAGCGGCCCAGGAGATGGTGGACAAGAGCGGGCAGATGGGCGTGCCGGTTTTGGAGGTCGATAACACCGTCATCGTGGGCTTCGACCGCGAGACCTACCGCAAGGCCCTGACCGACGCAGGGGCTTTGTCCTCGTCCTGAGAGGGCCCCCGGGACTCATAAAACGCTGCCACTGGAGCGCTCATGGATCTGTCTCCCGCGGGACACCGCCTGGAGCTCGCGGCTCCCCTGCTCACCACCGCCATGGGGATCCTTCCGCACCGGGACGCGGGACGCGCCCTGGACCTGGCCTTCTCCCTTGACATACCCTTCTGGCCCCAGCTCCCCAACCTCTCCTATTCCGAGGACACCTACGTGCAGACGGTGCGCGGGATGCCGGGGGCGGAGGTGGACTACGATGGCCTGAAGATAGATTTTCACGAGGAGCGTTTTTACGGCGAGCTGGAGGACTACCTCTCCCTTGACCCCTACGACGACCTCTTCGCGGTCTCGCCCCGCGAGTCCGTCACCTACGCGGGCTTTCTCGAGCGCGCCTCCGCCGGCGGCGAGCTCGCCGCCCTGCGCGGCCAGTTCATGGGGCCCATCTCCCTCTGCCTCATGGTCAGGGACGGGGAGGGCAAGCCCATCATCTACCGCGACGACGCCCGCGAGGTGGCCATCCGCCATGTCGCCGCCAAGGTCAACCGCCACCTGCGCGACCTGCGGGAGCTGAACCCCCGCTCCTTCGTGTGGGTGGACGAGCCCGGCCTCGAGTTCCTCTTCACCGGCATCACCGGCTACACCGCCGAGCGGGCCCGCGGCGACCTGGCCCTCTTCCTCTCCCTGCTGGAGGGTCCGCGCGGCGTGCACCTCTGCGGCAACCCCGACTGGGATTTCCTCCTGCAGTCGGAGGTGGACCTCATCTCCCTCGACGCCTACAACAACCGCGACATCCTGGCGGGCTACCGTTCAGGCATAGCTCGCCTCATGGCGCGCGGAGGAGCCCTGGCCTGGGGGGCCATCCCCACCCACACCCACCTGCTGGATAGCGAGACGGCGGCAAGCCTGGCGGAAAAGCTCTCGGGTGTATGGGATAAACTGGAAGATGAGGGCCTGGAGAGAAAGCATGTCGCGGAGAGGTCCCTGCTCACCCCCGCCACCTGCTGCCTGGTCAACCCCGACCTCACCTCCACCGTGGAGAGGGCTTTCGCGATGCTGCCCGAGGTGCGGGAGCTGTTGCTGGGCTCTTACGGCTGAGGGGGCGGAAAGAGCGGCACCCGGCACAGGACTCCCGCTCGCCCCCCGGCGCGTTTCCCGCGCGGCGCGGACCCACCCGCGCGATGGCGATGGAAGGAGGCCTTTCACCCCTGCCCGGGATCCGCGAGCTGATGCTCGCCGGGCGCATGGGGTAGAATCGTGACCAGGAGGGGTTGGAAAGGAGCCGCAGGATGATCTCCGACGAAGCCTACCGGGAGCTGCAGGAGGCGGTGGGGGAGGAGAACGCCTCCCGCGATCCCGCGGTGCTCGACTCCTACGCCTGGCAGCCCTTCCTCAACGAGGACCCCGCGCTGTGGACCCCGCGTCCGGAGGCGGTGGTCCTGCCCGCCTCGACCGAAGAGGTGCGGGAGGTGGTGAGGGCCTGCAACCGGCACGGGCTCAAGTTCAAGGCCCTGTGCACCGGCTGGGGGGTGCACGCCGGCCCCACCACGGAAGGCGTGGTGCAGGTGGACCTGCGCCGCATGGACCGCATCCTGGAGATCGACGAGAAGAACATGATCGCGGTGGTGGAGCCCTACGTGAGCGGGGCGCAGCTCC
>JACVJG010000069.1 GCA_015711875.1 Candidatus Solincola jinzensis
CCAACGAGAACGCGGTGGACGTGCGCATCACCTACATGCTGGGCACGGGGGAGAACAAGACCCGCGACCTCAGCGTGCCCGGGCGCACGCGCATCACCGTCAACGCCGCCGACACCGTGGGGGCCGGCCAGGACGTCTCGGCCCTGGTCACCTCCAGCGGGGGCAGGATCATCTGTGAGAGGCCCATGTATTTCAACTACCACAACCAGTGGAGCGGGGGGCACTGCGTGGTGGGATATTGAGATAAGGGATCTTGCTTCGGACCGGCTCCTCTCCGCATGAGGAGCAGCTCCGGTCGATCAGCACTCATACCCTCATCGATTGCGATAAGCATGGCATAATATTCCAAGGGACTAAACGCCCGCCTATCAACAGGGCTCCTATGGGGGCTTTGTTCATCTCAAATCATCGCTAAGCCTGCATTGATATGTTCTCATGTCATGTATTAGCCCGCTTGTTCACGCAATAAGAGAACGGGTAGGCGCCCTTCAACCATATAATGGTATATTTATCTCTATATTCTCATGCCGCGCATCCGCGTGCTCATCGGTCGCGGCGCCTCTTATGAGCCCCGATCGCGTTCAGTCGTCCTGTTCTTGGTCGCCGTGAGCAGCGCGGCGATCATGAACGCGAAGCGTCCTCAGGCTCAGCACGTGGGCGCTCACCCCCATCCCCACGACCGCGAGGATTATCCTCGAATAGATGTTCGATACCAGCAACATCGAGATGGCGAGGGCAAGCCACAGGAGGATCATCGTCGCTGTCTTTACCCCTCTCTTGACGGCACGATGATCAAGATAGTCGCGGATGTACGGCCCCAGAATCCTATTGCCGATGAGCCAACGGTAGAGGCGTTCCGAACCTCTGAGGTAACAGTGGGCGGCGAGCAGCAGGAAGGAGTGGTCGGCAGGAGCGGAACGGCCACCCCGATAACGCCGATCACGAGGGCGATCGACCCCAATATGATCAGGAAATATTTTTTTATAGGCCTCTTCATGAGGATCACGTGGCGTTCGGGTCCCGCGCGCCGGATCCGCTTCCCCCCGTCACGGCGCATACCGCCTTCCAGGGGCAGCGGCCGAGGCAGAACGCGAGGGGCGCCTTCTTCTCGATGAGTTCATGCCACTCCCTGGCGGTCATGCCGTCACCGTACGAGACCCCCAGGCCTTCCAGCACCCTGGCATCCCAACGCCTCACCTTTTCCTCGTCGCCCACCGGGCTTTCGCAGCGGTTGTCCCCGAAGTCAGGGCAGTGGAGGCAGAGCTGGTCCGGTCCCTCGGTGACCACGATGACCGCGTCGCTCTCAGGCCGGGTCAGCTCCTTGATCTCGTCCACGGCGCGGGCGAACTCCTCGCCCCTGACCACCAGCTCCAGGGGCAGGAACCTGTCGCAGAAGATATGGTGCGGCCGCAGCCTCAGCGGCTCGCGTGGCTTTTGCTCGCTCATGTCATGCAACCCCTCGCATCCAGAAAGCGTCTGGCGGATCCTGCACGCGAAAGCGGGCTTCACTCCATATCATAATCGTCCGGGATGACCTTCATGCGGATGAGTTCCGGGTCATGCCCGGGAATTACGATGTCGGCCATCATGTCCAGCTTGGCCAGCGAGCGCATTATCTCTCCGGGATTCAGCACCGAAGGCCCGAAATAACCGCCGTAGCGCGAGCCCCAGACGCGCGCGATGGTCTCCTGTACCTCCGGGTCCTCGAGGTCCACCTTCTGCCCCGCCACGCCCCCCAGCGCGACTATCTCCGCGAACTTGGCGGGGAAGCGCTTGGCCAGCCCCGCGTACATGTAAGCGGCGTCCCCGAAGATGATGGCCTTTCCCCGCGAGGTGTTCACGGCGACGGCTTGGTGCCCGGCGGTGTGGCCAGGGGCTAGGATGAGCTCTATGCCGTCCCGAAGCTTGAAATCGCCATTCACGAGCTTGAACCTGGGGACGAGGTCTATCCATTCTTCGGGGTAGCAGCCCACCGCCTGGTAGCCCATGGGAAAGTAGGATTCCAGCATCTCCGCCTCCTGCACATAGAAGCTCGCGTTCTCGAAGAGATGCAGGTAGCCCGTGTGGTCGTGGTGCAGGTGGGTGACGATCACGGTGTCGATGGCCAGCGGGTCGACGCCGTGCCGCTTGAGCACCTCGGGCACCTCGAGGTCCGGGGTGCGGGGCTTGGGGCCGAATATCCACTTCGGCACGTGGTCATGCTGGTAGCTGCCGTCGACCACGATCTTCTCGCCGTCCTCCCCCTCGATGAGGAACATGAAGACGGGCAGGTCCGCGAAGTGGCCGGCGGCCAGGGGGCTCATGATGAGTCCCCAGTTCATGTGGAACCACCCCGTGAGCATGGGCTTGATCTTGTACTCCTTCATCATCCCCTCCTTTACCCCTTACACCGACTTTCAAAGATGCCGATTCAGCCAGGCGTGGAAAGAACCGGAAGAAACCGGTTCCGCCATGCGCATATTATATTTTTTGAACTTAAAAATAATATTTAGTATATTTAAAGTCAACCGGGTTGCCCCTAGGGGTTGCCCCTAGGGATATAATCAGCCGTGGTATCCGCGTAGAAAGAAGAGCGGTTTGGGGAGACCGGAAAGCGGCAGGGAGCGACTTCTGAAAGCGGCCCTGCAGGAGTTCTCCGAGCGGGGGTTCAGGAGAACGACCCTGGAGGATATCGCCGCCAGAGCGGACGTGTCCAAGGGAACACTCTATAATTACTTCCAGAACAAGGAAGATATTTACAATCAGACCTGCGATTACGCCTTCCGCTGCTGGGATGAATGGGCATGCAGCCGCGCGGAGCGGGAGGCCGACCCGGTCGAGAAGCTGGCCACGCTGGCGAGGGAGATGTATTACTACCTCGCGGATCATCCCGAGACCAGGAAACTGCTCCAGAAAGACCCGGCTTTGTTCCCCATTTTCGGCGAGCTGACCTACCGGCACGGCGGGGAGCTGGACACGGTTAAGTTCCTGCGGTCCCTGCTCAACGCCGGGATGCGTCAGAAGGTCTTTCGGAAGATGGACGTGGACAAGGTTATCCGGGTCCTCGTTTCCATATTCAGGATGTTCGTCATCGAGAGCTATATCGAGCTTTCAGCCCGCGGGGAGAACGAACTTGCCATGGAGACCCTGCGCATCGTCGTGGACGGCCTTTCCGCGAAATGATCCCGCGGATCAACCTTTGCGACATATGAAAGTGGTGGCGAATCCCGCCCGTGCAGCCGTCCCGGATATGGCAGATCCTCCGGGTGACGGCCCTCCGCCTCCAAGGCCAGATCGGTCAAACACCCGGGAGGACGGCGGAGCGGTCGGTAACCCCCAGCGTCACCGGCGACCCCCCTCCAGCTTGCGATTCCTGCTTGCCGCTCCAGGAGTGTCCTGCGGCCGAGGGCGGCGGCAAGCCTTACCGGCCTGACAGTTTTGCGCCCAGCTCGCGGCCGAACTCCAGGGCGCGTGCCACCTCGCTCTCGGGCAGGGTCCCCCTGTCCTCGCCCTTCCCCGGTGGCTGGTAGCCCTCGATGGCGGCCTTGAAGGGCGGCGCCAGAGCGACCAGGCCGCCCGCCTCGAGCAGCTCGTACAGGACCTCGGAAGCCTGCTTGAGAGGCTCATCCGTGTTGACGGTGCCGCCGGTGCTGAAAGTCGCGAAGGGCTTGCCCGCGAAATCTCTCCTGGCGAGTTTCTTCGCGTAACGCCTTATCTTCGGCCAGGCTCCCGGCCACCTGGTGGCGGCGCCGACGACCACGAAGTCCAGCGACGGGTCGGGCTTCCCCGCGTCCTCTACCGCCACCACCTCCACCTCTTGGCCGGACTCGCTCAATCCCTGCCCGATGGCCTCGGCTATCCTCTTGCAGCTCCCCCACCAGCTCTTGTAAACGACCATACCTTTCATCGTGCCTTCCCTTCCATCGACTTGAGCGAGTCCAGGGTGGCTCGCATGGACCTCGCCCCGCAACCAGCCTTGCGCGCTGCCCGCAAGCTCACGACAGCCGCCGCCCTTTGGAGCCGCGCATCGCAGGCCCTGGGCCCTCAATCGACTCTACCGACCCGCTGCTGCCCCGCATGGCCCCGCGTCGAAGCGCTGCTCGCGCATCCACGGCAGGCGGTTCATGGCCGTCGTCCACTCGCCCTCCCACCGCGGTTTTGCGAAACCACGTTCTTGAACCACGTTCTTATTCTGCCCAAAAGAAGGAAGGGAGAATCAGGTTAAAGGCACTACCCATAAAAAAGAGCGGGGGGGAACGATGAGGCATTCCCGCGCCAGGCCGAAGTGTCGCCGTGCTGAGGCGTAGCTACACCGGCGCAGGAGCGAACATATGAGCGATTCCCGCGCCGTGACGCCTGCATCTTCCGATTAACAGCGCAGATGGAAACCCGAGGCCGGCCTGAAAGCAGCCGCGAGCCGAACTCCTGACCTTATAAGAGCTGATTTCCTGCCGCGTCGCTGCTCTTTATGGCCAGGGATCTGGGATGAAGATATCGTGCCGTCGCGGACCGTCGCGGCATGCGGCTCACAGGCCGGAAAAACGAGAGCTTTAACGCGCGGGGATATTCTGCTACTATCTTTATCGTCGCGGGCGCTTAGCTCAGCGGGAGAGCGCTGCCTTCACACGGCAGAGGTCGAGGGTTCAAATCCCCCAGCGCCCACCACCAGCAAGCCGGGCCGGAAAGCGAGCAGGCCCGGCTTCTTCGTTCCCCGGGCTGAAAAGCAGAAAACCCGCCCTGATGCGATCCTCGTTTAACCGCTATATGGGTTAGCAAAAAGGATCGGGGGTGCCGCTCTCGGATCGGAAACCATCGAGGAATCACGGCGACCTGCAGTATCTCGCCTGGTGGTATTCTTTTCATGGGTCTGGGCCCATTTCTATCGATTGTTTTGCTGGAACTTTACACCCGATATGGCAGCCCAGACCGCCATCCGTTTACAGGCGGTCCAGGACGTGACCATCACCGCACAGGAGGGGCATGAACGATGATGCCTCGTGTCCGCATGCAGGGCTTTCAACGAAAAGCGGAGCCATGAAATACTTTCTCTCGACTAATATACAAAATCCTTTTGTTCGTACATTATAATGAATGCACGGCATGGGGGATAAGAGTGCCGGACACTGGCACGGCTGTTAAGGAGGGGGGTCTCATGGAACGGGGCCGTTATCTCAAGTCGGCGCGGGGTTACCTGTTCCTGGCGCGCAACCTCGCCGCGGGCAAGCTGATAAACGGGGCGCTGGATATCCTCGCTTTCCTCGACTACCGCTTGCTCATCCTCCTCTCCTCGTGGCATCCCAGCATGGATGCGCGCATCAAGCTCCTGCGCAAGAGGGGCGTCAACATATCTGAGAAGGCATGGGTGGACCTGGGGGTATGGATAGAGGTCACCACCCCGCAGCACGTGTTTATCGAAGACTACGCCAAGATAGGGTTCGGGGCGGTGATCTACGCCCACGACGCCTCCTATAACGCGGCGGTGGACCTTCCCATGCGCGTGAAGACCACGCGCCTGGGCTATAACGCATGCGTGGGCGCGCGGTCCTTTATCATGCCCGGGGTCAGTATCGGCAATCACAGCGGCGTGTTGCCGGGATCGGTGGTGACCAAGGACGTCCCCGACGGCATGGTGGTGGCCGGCAACCCTGCGGAGATCATCGGAAAGGTCGAGGATTTCGGGCTGGCGTGGCAAGCCGACCTGGAGATCCACCCCGAGCTGTACTATGACCACCCTAATCCCAGCCGCCCTCCCTCCACCCCCTATGACCACCTGGTGACCTGGCGGGAGGCGGGCGTAAAGGTGCGCCACTTCACCGAGCTGCGCACCGGCACGCCCTTCGACTATATCCTGGAGGCGAAGAGCGCGCGATGGAGATGATCGCCGAGCGGTGATAGGTAGGCGGTGGACGTATACGGGCTTTTTCCAGTGCTTATGGATAAGGCCCCTGACGTCTTTCGCCTACCAAGGGGGGTCAGCAGGTAGCGCATCCTGGCTTTTTCCAGGGCAGGAAGAGCAGCTCAGCAGCGTCGACGGAGCCGCCGCGATACCGATAGGCGTGGTCAATTCTGGCGTGAAAGGGCCTGCTGACCGGCATATGGCATCCTCCTCCAGGGCAGGAAGAGCAACTCCGCCTCGTCGAGGAGATGCCCCTCCAGGATGCGCGCTCCTGACCTGTTTATCTCTCCCGGAAAAGAAAAGGCGAGGTAAGTCAGCGACCCCTTCTCAAGCACGAGGTGGCAGCAGACTTCTCCCTCCGGCCCCTCGCAGCGCCCGAAACCCTCTCCCTTGCCTCCTCGGCCGCGCCTCACCTCTAACGGCCGCTCGGGCGGGCATTCCAGGATGCGACGCGCGAGGCGCAACGACTCCGCCACCTCGCGCGCCTTCACCGCTATCAAATCATGGAAGAATCCCCCATCTCCACCCGTCACCATCTCCCATCCCAACAGAGCGTACGCCCCCGGCTCCTCGGCCCGCACGTCCATCTCGATACCGGACGCCCTGGCAAGGGGGCCCGTGAACGCCCCTTCCCGGGCCAGCCCGCGCGCCTCCTCGAGCCTTTTCTCCATCCAGTGCGGCACCCGCAGTCTAACCACCGGCCCGGAAGCCGCCTCCCATCGCCGGGACAATTCGCGCAGCGACGCCGCGACCTCCCCTGCCTCCTCGAGCGGGAAGTCATCCCTCAAGCCGCCGGGAACCACCCAGCCCCTGCCCAGGTGGTCACCCAGCCACGACGACACCATTTCCTGCAGGTCACAGCGCAACTCGCGGCACACCGAGGCGACCCGGCGCTTGGCCAGCGAAATGGCGACCTCTTCTATCCAGGAGAGGTGTGATTGCGCCCTCGCCAATTCCATGAGCAGGGAGCGCAGGGCCATGGCGGCGTCCGGCACCTTCATACCCCTCGCCTCCTCACAGGCCTGGGCGAAGGAAACGGAGCGGGCTATGCCTTCGTGCCCGCCACTCCTTTCCAGCGCCGCGCAAGCCTGCGCTGCCCTCGCCCCGCTCAAGATCGCACCCGGGCACTCCATCCACGCCTCTATAACCCGCACGACACGCCCTCCCTCCACCGCCACCAGGCACCCTTCCCAATCCAGCAGCGCGGACGCGTCCATGTTCCGAGGCCATCCCCCCTCCGGTCCTTGCGACATGCGCAGCCAGCGCGAAGCGGACGGGAAGGAGGCGACGGCCACCTGGAGAAGGCTTTTCCCCTCTCCCGCCCTCAGGTGCAGGGTCTCGGCGTCTCGAGGGTTGTGAAAATGAAGGGTGCCCCCCTTCAGCGGTCCCGGTGCGGCCATGATCAAGCGCAGCCCCTGGGATGCCAGGAAGTCCATGCGGGCGCCGTGATCCCCCCTGGTCTCCTCGAGCCAGACGCGCCTCGTGGCCCGCACGCGCGACCAGTCTATACCCACCCTTGGCAGGAAGCTCAACTGCGCGTCCTCCCGGTAGTGTTCGTCGCCGCCCATGATCCGCCTCACCTCAAGGCCAAAAAGATCATCGCCGCTGCCCAACCCGCATAAACAAGGAGGTTTCCGGCGGCCAGCGCAAGACGCGCACCGCCCGCCCAGGGCATCCGCCACGTGGCGAGGCGCCTGGGCGCCAACAAGGGCAAAGCGCGTCCTGGAAATCCCCCATGACCCGCCATCCCCTGCTCCTCCCTGCGGTACCATAACCCCAGGGCCACCGCCGCCAGAGCCATGATGAGCAGTAGCGAAACCCCCAGGCCCGTCCATCCCGGGACGGGAACCTCCACCGGCAGCCCGTATTCTCGCATCAGGAGGTCGGTCATGGCGCCCGGAAACATCCCAACCGCCAGGCATGCCGCCGACAAGACGAGGGCGCCTGACCATGCCTCTACGCCCATGCGCTCCCTTTCCGCAGGGAGCAAGAGCGAAACCACCCCCATGATCCATGACAACGCCGGCAAAAGCGGCATGCAGGCGATGAAAAGCACGGAGGTCCCGCCCGCGAAGGCCCCGCCAAAGGAGGAAAGGGCCATCCAGAGCCAGGCGAATCCGGCCAGCGGTGGCATCCCCGAAAGGGAGGCCCCTCCTATCGACTTCAGCCATCTCCCCCCCTTAGGCGACAGCCTGCCCAGCTCAACCAGGGCCACCGCGGGAAGGCCCGCCCACAGACCCACCCGCATCGCCGCCAGCGCGGCCTGCCCGCCGGGGGCGGCGGCCAGCGCCAGGCCGGCGCCGAGCGAGGGACAGAGCAATCCCGCCACCTCCCCGCCCTCGCGAGCCAGCGTCAGCTCCCTCGCGCTCACGAGGACGGAAACGGCTGCCGTTCCCAGGCACACCCACACCCAGACCCCGCCCCAGGAGAATATGAGGCGGGCAACGGCGAAAAGCAGATAAGCGCCCAGGGTGACATCCACGGCCAGGAGGTGCACGAAGAGTATGTCCCTGCCTCCGCGCGACACCCCCGGCATCCAGCGATGTGTGGGAAAAATACCCAGGCGCAACAGCGCGGCCGAGAGCAGCAGCGCGCACGCGGCAGCGTATAATCCCTCCGCGCGCAAGGGAGAGGGGGGGAGTATCAAGCCCCGCGAGGGGTCCGCCAGGTAATAGAAGAGGATTCCCAGCGCCAGGCAAAGATCGGAAAAAGCCAGGGGGATGATTCTGGGCAGCGCCCGCCCCGCCGCGTTTCCACGTATGGCCAGAGCAGCGATGAGGCACCAGGAGGAAAGGGCGCACATGCCGGCGAGGAGGTAGAGATGATCGCTCAAAGACGCCGTCAAGGCCGCTGCCACCGCAAAGCAAGCCATCGCCGAGGCGGCATCGGCCTTTTTCCCGCCCTCTCCGCCTCGTGACGCGAGGACGAAAAAGGGCGAGAGGGCGGCAAGGGGGATGACGAAGGCCATCCTCTGCGGGGTGAGCTCCAGCCGCCACAGCGCGAAAGCGTCAGGCCCCACGTGGCGGTCCCAGAAACGGTACGCCAGAAACGCCGTCACGGGCAAAGACAGCGCGCACCAGGCGGAGGCCACCCTGCGCAAGAAACGCGCCGGCAGGGAGAAAAGGTAGAGCAGGCCGGCGGCGACGGCGGCCAGCGGCATGGCGGCAAGCAGGTGGACCGCTCTCAACCGATCTCCCCCACGTCCTCGTCCCCCAACGCCTTCGCGCTGCTCATCCGCCCTGCCCTCCCATGCGTCCATGCGCGTTCAAGCCGTTCAGCGCGAGCGTTCCTCTCGCGCCACCGCCGGCGGAACCCGACGCATCGATCATTTATCACCCATACCGGTTAAGCCCGCCCGCGGCATCCGCCCCCCAAAGACCACGCCGCCCGAACCCCCCGCCTGACGCATGCGCCCATCGCCTATCTCCCTCTCGAGGCCTCGTGTCGACGGCCATCGCCTCAACTAACCGCTTGCCGGACTCGGCCTCCGGCAGCCTGAAGCCTATTCCGGAAGCGATGGCCACGTCGCTCACCCGGGCGAACTGCGCTTGGGAGGTTTTCCGCCATCTCACCGCGGTCACGCGCAGTGCTCTTCGCCGCCATACCCGCGTCCCCATCTCCATCCCCTCAACCCCCGTAAACCGCTGCCGCCGCCGCCAAGGCCAGGGAGAGCGCCGCCAGAACAGGGGCGGCCCTCAGCGCCCGGCGCCTGAAGACCTCGTTCCTGCCCTCAAGCCAGGCGCGGCCCAGAGCGACCACCAGCGCCATACCCAGGCCTGCAGACGCCCAGGCCGCCAATCCTCCCATATCCTTCCAGGGATAGCCAAGGCAAACGACGGCAAAGAGGA
>JACVJG010000070.1 GCA_015711875.1 Candidatus Solincola jinzensis
AGGACATCTCGCAAGTGGCCCTCAAGGAAGGCCACCCGTCCCGGAGCGCGGAACCAGCCGCCTTGTTCCAGAACTCCAAGGCGGCCTCGGGGTCGAAAGAGCCGTCCCGGGTGAAGACCTCCTGCGTGGCGACAAAGGCCAGTTGCCCGCTACGCAGGTGCTCGGCAGGGTTCAAGCCCACGCCCTCCAGAGCGGTCGAGATCTCATGCCTGGAGGCCTCCTCGCCCACGCAGACTACCTTTTCGCCCCGCCTCAAACCCGCGCTCAGGAAGGACAGCAGGACATCGCGTCTTTCATCCTCCGTCTCATAGAGGTGGCAGAGATGGCATCCAGCGGCGATATCCTCCAGTTCGGGAATGAGCTCTATCCTTCCCATGGCCTTGACCAAGCCGTAAGCGAATCCGGTAATGAAGAGCCGCAATCAAAGCTTGTGACGATGGTCGCCTGCCAGCCCTTTCAGCCGGCGGCTCAGACGTTAACGCGGGCTTAAAGAATGAGCCTTTATGTATTTTACCTCCCGCGAAGGGCGAGCGATAGCAGAACAAGATTAAGGCGGCAAAAAGGAGGGGGGCGCATCGCGCCCCCCTCCGGGGGTCCTCGCTGGGGATCAGGTTTCCTAAGACCCCGCGCCTTAACGCCCGATGATGTAACGGTTGGGGTCGACCTCGTCGCGCAGGAGGTGAAGCTCCTCTTCGGTGGGCTCGGGGGTCTCCACCACCTCGGGGGCCTTGAGCAGCTCGAAGCCGGTGTTCTCCTGCACGTCGTCGAAGGTGTAGCCCTTATGTATGGACTCCACGCGCATGCGCTTGGTCTCGGGGTCGTAACCCATAACCGCCATATTGGTGATCACCTTGTGTGGGCCGGTGTTGGCGGGAAGGCCCGCCGCCTCGCGCGCCCCCGGGCCGTCCAGAAAGCCGGGTGTGGTGATGAAGCTCACCCTCTCCACGAAGCGGCGCGCGTCCTGGGGGGTGATGACCATTATCTTCCAGGCCATGGAGCCGAAGTCGTTGGCCCCGCCGGAGCCCGGGAAGCGCACCTTGGGCTTCTCCCAGTCCCCTATGACGGTGGAGTTTATGTTGCCGTACATGTCTATCTGCGCTCCGCCCAGGAAGCAGTAGTCCACCATGCCGCGGGCGATGGTCTCCATGACCTCGCACATGCCGCTGGCCATCACCGCCTTGTGATAGGTGCGGGAGTCGCCCACGGAGATGGGCATGGTCGGCAGCAGGGGCGCGATACCCCCCGCCTCGAAGATGATCACCAGGTTGGGGGCGTAGGCCTTCTGCGCCAGCATGGCGGCGGCGCAGGGGGCGCCGGTGCCCACAGCCACCGCCGCCCCGTCCTCCAGGTTGCGGGCGGCGGCGCAGATCATAAGCTCCATGGTGTTGTACTCGGTCATCTTTACCCCCTCCCGTTCAGATCGATGAGGTGTTCTATGGCGCGCAGCTCGTTGATTCGCTCCAGGCCACCGCACAGCTCCAGATACTGGTTGAAGTCACGGGTGCGGTAAATATACTTGTCCAGGAACTGCTTGAACTCCTCGGGATCCTTTTCCACGTTCAGCCACAACCTCAGGTGTTCCTCGTCCGAGAAGTATTCGTAGGGCATGTTGCCCGGGTAGCTCCCAAAGGGCACTTCGCACACCGCGTCCACCAGATAGTAGGGGATGAGGGTGGAGGTGGGGTCGGAGCGTATCTCGTCATTGGGGATGAGGCGCTCGGTGGTGATGATCAAGCGCTTGGAGGCCCGCGCGAGCTCCAGGTCGGCCACGGAGATGCCCTTGATGCGGCAGTTTCCGTAGATGTCCGCCTCGTGCACGTGGATGGCGGACACGTCGGGCCAGAGGGCGGGATAAAGTACGTAGTTCTCCCCTGTGAACGGGCATTTCACCACCTTGGCGGCGCTGTGCTTAAAGGTGTCGGTTCCCATCATGTTGCGAGCTGGCATGAAGGAGACGCCGGCCGCGGCAGCCTTTAGCCGGCAGGCCATGCCGTAGTTGGTCCACTCGCAGCACTCCACCTTGCCGCTCTCCATGTAGCGCCGCGCGTTGGGGGAGAGTCCCCTGGCCTCCAGCCCGATGATGTAGGCGATGTCGCAGCGGTTGAAGACCTCCCCGGCGGCGAGGATCTGGAAGTCATGGGTTGAGGTATGGCCTGCGAAGGCCAGGTTCTTCTTGCGCTGCCTCACGATCTCGTGGCATACGGCCGTCGGTATGCGGTTGGCCCCGAAACCGCCGATGGCGAGGTAGTCGCCATCGTGGACGAACCTTCCCACCGCCTCGCTGACGGTCATCACCTTGCTCACCATGGCCCGGTTCTTGGTGCGGAAAAACTCCCGGGCCTTATCGGCGTCGGGATCCATGAAGAGGGGGCCGGTTCCTTCAGCTACGACTTCAAACATACTCTTCCCTCCCTCGTCATTGTGCAAGGAATATCCTGCAGGTTGATATGTAGGATATCATCTCGCAATTTGACTGGCAAACTATTAAGGAGCACTTGCCATTTTGCGCAGTGGCATGTTTAATAAATCCCTAAAAGGGGATACTCGATAGCAAACAAAGCGCGATATCGGGCAGGCAGGAAACAACTTCGCTGCTACGTAAGTTCCTCATACGGACCAGCTTACACAGCTTTTCAAGACCATCTTCGCGGCATCGCATCCGCAACCCTATATGGGTTAAAGATAGCCAAGATAGCCCGCATGCTAAACATGCAGGGAGAGAGCGGAAGCGTGACGAAAGGGGGAGCGAGGATGAGCGAGGTCGTCTGGAAACCGTACGGGGACTACATCGAGAAGGCCAACATCACCAGGTTCATGCGCAAGCACGGCATCTCCACCTACGAGGAGCTGCTGGCAAGGAGCACCGAGGAGCTGGAATGGTTCTGGGACGCCATCATGGAGGACCTGGACATCCGCTGGTATAAGCCCTACGGGAAGGTACTGGACACCTCCGAGGGCATCCAGTGGGCGAAGTGGTACCTGGGGGGAAAGACCAACATCGTCCTCAACTGCCTGGACAAGCACATGAAGACCCCGGTCAAGGACAAGCTCGCCTTCATCTGGGAGGGGGACGACGGCGCCATCCGCCGCTACACCTACGGCGACGTCTACCGCGAGACCTGCAAAATGGCCAACGCCCTTAAAAACCTACGCGTGGGAAAGGGCGACGCCGTGGGCATCTACATGCCCATGAGCCCCCAGATCATCTTCTCCCTCCTGGCTTGCTGGAAGGTGGGGGCCATCACCATCCCTATCTTCTCGGGCTTCGGCCCCGCCCCGCTGGCGGCGCGCCTGCGCAATGCCGAGGCCAAGGTGCTGATCACCGCCGATGGCTCCATGCGGCGCGGCAAGGTCTTCCCCATCAAGGAGAACGCTGACGAGGCCGTGGACCAGGTGCCCTCTATCAAGCACGTGGTTGTGCTGAGGCGCGCGGGCATCGATATCCCCTGGCATGCCACTCGCGACATCTGGATGCACCAGCTCGTGCAGGGCCTGCCCGAAGATTTGCCCACCGAGGAGATGGATTCCGAGGATCACGCAATGATCATCTACACCTCCGGAACCACTGGCGCCCCCAAGGGGTCTGTGCATACCCATGGGGGCTGCCTGGCCCAGATATGCAAGGAGCTGGGCTATTATTTCGACGTCAAGCAGGAGGACATCTTCTTCTGGCTCACCGACATCGGCTGGATGATGGGGCCCTGGATGATCATCGGGGTGATGAATTTCGGCGGCACCTTCGTGATCTTCGAGGGAGTGCCTGACTACCCCGAGCCGGACCGCCTCTGGGAGCTTACTGAGCGCCACGCCATCAACACCTTCGGCATTTCCCCCACCGCCATCCGCATGCTCATGCGCTTCGGGGATTCCTGGATAGAGAAGCACGACCTCTCTTCCCTGCGCATCCTGGGCTCCACCGGGGAGCCCTGGGACCCTGATTCCTGGATGTGGTATTTCGAGAAGGTGGGTAAAAAGAGGCTCCCCATCATCAACATCTCCGGGGGCACCGAGATCGTGGGCTGCTTTCTCTCGCCCCTTCCCATCACCGATCTCAAGCCCATCACCCTGCGAGGACCCGGCCTGGGCATGGCCATAGACGTCTTCGACGACGAGGGGAAGCCGGTGCGAGGGGAGAAGGGCCACCTGGTGGCCACAAAACCCGCCCCCTCCATGACCAGGGGCTTCTGGCGCGACCCGCAGCGGTACCTTGAAACTTACTGGTCACGCTGGCCAAACGTGTGGTACCACGGCGACTGGGCGAGCGTGGACTCAGACGGGTTCTGGTTCCTGCACGGCCGCTCCGACGACACCATCAAGGTTTCGGGAAGGCGCACCGGTCCGGCGGAGATCGAGGCCGCCCTCATGGAGCACGAGGCGGTGTCTGAGGCAGCGGCTATCGGCGTGCCCCACGACATCAAGGGGGAGGCGGTGGTGTGCTTCGTGGTGCTGCGCCCCGAGCACAAGCCCACCTCGGAGCTGGCGGAGTCCATAAAAGACAAAGCGGCGGAGTTTTTAGGCAAGGTGGGACGCCCCGACGAGGTCCATTTCGTTTCCGCCCTCCCCAAGACCCGCTCCGCCAAGATCGTGCGCCGTCTCATCAAGGCTCGCTATCTGGGGGAGGAACTGGGGGACTTAGCCTCGCTGGAGAACCCTCAAGCCCTGGACGATATCCCGGTCCGCTAACCATCCTTGGGGTCAGGCCCGGACTCAGGACATTTCCGCTTCCGGCCCGGGCCGCCGGGCAGCGCTATCTCCCGGCGCGCATGATGCACATGCGGGAAAAAGAAGCCTCGCCCAGGGCAACCTCACGACGGCCGACCCGGCCGTTCCCGGTCAGGCGGTTGCAGGTTCTTCTTTCATCCGGCCCGGGCCGCCGGGCAGCGCTTGGGAGGTCGGGCGGGTCGAACGGCTCGGCTTCACGGCTCGCGAGCCAGGACTCCGTTAAACTCCTGCCCTCAAATCCAAGCTTCAATAAAAGCGTTACAGGCACATTAGCGGCCTTTGAGGGCCAAAGCTATTTTTACGCTATTATTATGGCAGGAGGGGGATGTTTCTCGCGGCTAATGCATAAGGAGGAAAAAGATGGAAAAATGGGATGTCGTAGTGGTCGGCGCCGGGGTGGGAGGTTTATCCGCGGGAGTGCTTCTGGCAAAAGAAGGCCTGAAAACGCTGGTGCTGGAGAAGGACGACCGCGTGGGCGGAAGAGCGATGTCGCTGCGCGGTGAGGAGTTGCGCGAGAAAGGGGCCGGCTGGTATCGGAGGCTTCTCGCCGGGCAATACTCATACCTCGTGGACAGCAACCCTTCCCTGGACGAGATGGCTGAGAAGGGGATCCTGGACGGATACACCCTCGACCTCGGCTATCACGGCGTGAGCGTGGCGGGAGAGGGATACTTCGCGAAACTGCGGGACCTCATTGGCGGTTACGGCGACCGCCGTGTGGAGATCGTGCCCTTCCTGACCGGTTCCTGGATAGGCGGCGAGTTTTACCGTGAGCCGCCGTTGAGCGAGGGCAACGACCTGGACGACAAGATAAAGGTCGAGCTTAAGCGCCTCAACAAGAGATTCCTCGATTTTTTCGGAGACCTGCTTTCCCTGACCCCGGAGCAGGCTCGCGAGCTCGACCGCGTCTCCCTCCACGAACACCTGGTGAAAACCGGCTTCGCCGAAAGCCCCATCCTCTATGATTATTTCCGCTGCATCGGGACTCTGATAACCACCATCAACAATCCCCACGACATCTCCATCGGGGACATCCTGCGCTATTCCTCCCAGGTACTGGCTCCCGCCGTTCTCAAGGGAGGGAAGGTATACGTTGGAGGCTTCACCCGCGATGGCGTGATGGCATGGTCCGAGGCGGTGGCGGGAAGACTGCGCGATTTCGGTGGCGAGGTGAGGCTGGGCGCCAAGATAAAGGAGATAATGCTTGAGCGGGGAAAGGCCGTCGGGATCAGGCTTGACGGGGAAGAGGGAGTGGAGTTCATCCCTGCCGAGCGCGTGGTGTTCAATATACCGGTGCAAGAGCTCTTCGATTACGTGCACGAGAGGGCTTTCCCGAGCGATTTCGTCTTGCGCGTCAAGTCCCTCTACGGATATGGCAGTCTCTCTCCCTATATAGGCCTGTCCGAGCTTCCCGTTCCCGAAGAGCACGCCAGGCGACTGATGAAGACGCCCTGCGTGGTGCCCAGGTCGGAGGGGTTTGACTGGGACGTCTATATGGCCTGGAACATACAGTCATATATAGAGCCGGGCTGCGCCCCGGCGGGAAAACACCTTTTCACCGCCTATCTGCCCCTTACGGAGGCGGAATCTCACAACCGCGAGCTGGTGAAGAAGGTGGTGAGGGCGGTCCCCGATTTCCTGGAGGGCATCTACCCCGGTTTCAAGGACTGTATCGATTGGGAGCTCTACCCCGTCTGCGTGAAACTGGAAGGAGTTGCCAAGAGCGTGAGCCAGGCGGGTAGTCTCAAGCCGGACGTTAAGGCGCCGGGTGTGGAGGGCCTATACTTCGCGGGCGACACCGTGCGCGGATACGGCGTGGCCATGGACTGCGCCTGCTCCAGCGGCATCCTCTGCGCCTCCGCCATCACCGGCAGGGATTACGGGATAAGCTGAGGGGAAACGGTGCAGAGGGCGCTAGGAATTTGACAGAACAACCTGCTGGTGATTACGGCCAGGTAGGCCCATGGACTGCGCCTGCTCCAGCGGCATCCTCTGCGCCTCCGCACAGTATTGGTCAGCAGACGCTTGCAGCAGCAAACAAGTTCTTATCCATGGAACCTGGGTTGAGAGACGTGTCGACAAGGCTCATGGAGGGGGCGGCGGCAAGAGACTCCCATAAAGCCTTCAGGCCATGATGCCCGATGGTTAGAATAGATCAGTGGCAGCAGGCGAGTAACGGAAGCGAAAAGGGCGTGTCTTTTAACCACGGCCTTAAAAGCTCCCTCTGTCCTTTCAGGGAATAGCAGCTATTCGCTTAAACGATTGCGGTGGTCAGGGGGTGAACTCCACGCGGATCCTGTTGCCAGGCAGTTTGGTGACCTTTAGATCCTCCTGGAAGTACTTCCCTACGCCTTTGACCAGGCCAACGCATATGTCGATGAGGTTGCGCGAGGACTTATAGGTCATGAGAAGGGTGCTGTCGTCCTCCCACTGGTAATCGAAGCGTGGAGGCATAGCGTTCTCCATGTTCTTAGTCGTCTTCACATGCACCTCGTCCATCTTGAGGAGAAAGTCTCTGGCGCTGGCGACGTTACGGTAATAGACACCGTAAATCTTGGGCGCGTATACGTTCACCCAGTAGTCGCCGAAAGCCTCCGCAGCCTGCTCC
This sequence comes from Candidatus Solincola jinzensis, assembly GCA_015711875.1. The sequence goes on from JACVJG010000070.1 coordinate 7,331, forward strand.
ATGGAGACGTTCAGCACCTCGCAAGTGGTCTTGAGCATCTGCAGTGCCTGCTCCTCGGGGATATCCTCGGTGGCGATGAACTTCCTGCGGGGGTCCATCCCGCACGAGGCCATTATCTCCGAGAGCTTCTCATCGCCGAAGCGCTCTGACACCAGCTGCGAAAGACAGGCGACGATAACACCCTTCATCCCCCTGCCACCTCCTTGAGAAAGGCCTTAGGCTTACGTGTCATGACATCGGCATCGGGAAACGGTGTTTTTACAGAGCAAGCACTTTTCGGGGAGGCATATGCAGGCTCATGGTGATGCTGGGTAAAGCTGACCAGGGCTTGGCAACGGTAGAATGCGGCGTATAAGGGTTTGTCACATGTGCAACCGCTACCATAACGAACGCCGTATCGTAAGGAGATCGATCATGGCGATTTGAGACATGCAGGAGCAGGGTTTTACGACTATCATCATGGGGGGGATCCATCACCCTCAAGGCGGCGCAATCACGACTTGATGATCGCCCGAATAGGGGTTGGATCATCGACCGCGTTTTTCTCCAAGCGAAGAACATCGGGAAGAAAGAGGCGTCTCAAAGGGAAAATCCCGTTTGGCTATAGCTTCTGAGGTTTGTTTATCACATCACGCGGTAAAGGCGCTCCTCACTGGGAGCGCCTTTTTCCCTGTTCCTGGGTTTATGATTTTCGGTTTAGATCTCGGGGCCGCCCTTGAGGCCGAGGATCTGGCGCGCCTCATCGGGGGTCGCAGGCTCGCGGTCCGCGAGCTCGATGATCTTCACCACTTTCTCGACCTGCTCGTAGGAACCGGCAGCCAGGACGCCCTTGCGCACGGTGATGTTGTCCTCCAGGCCGACCCGGATGTGGCCTCCCTCCTGGGCGGCTACGAAGGCTCCGCGGAACTGGGCCGGGCCAACACCGCAGGTGCTCCAGGTGGCGTCGTCTGGGATGAGGTCCAGGAAACGCTTGAAGTTCCCGAGGTCGAACCAGCATCCTCCGAGCACGCCCCACACGAACTGGTAATGCAGGGGCTCCACGAAGATGCCCTGGTGGCGCACGAAGAGGGTGTTGTATATGCCGCCGACGTCATAGACCTCGAGCTCCGGCTTGGTGCCGGCTTCCTTCATCTCCTTGGCGAAATCCACCAGCATCTGGAAGGTGTTGGTGAAAACCGTCTCGCCCAGCACCACGTGGTTCTTCCAGTCCCCGAGGGCGAAGTTCATGGAGTTGGTGTTCAGGGAGGCCATCTCCGGCTTGAGCTGCTTGACCACGTTTATGCGCTCCTCGGGGGTGGCGCCGATGCCGATGGCGGTGGAGAGGTTGATGATGATGGGACACTTCTCGGTGATCCCTTTCACGATCTCACGCAGCACGTCGATGCTGGCGGTGGGAAGCCCCGTCTCGGGGTCGCGGGCGTGGATGTGCACGATGGCGCAGCCGGCATTGTAGCACTTGTAGGCTTCCTCCACGAACTCCTCCACGGTGTAGGGCACCGCGGGGTTCTGCGATTTCATGGTCGCGGCTCCGGCCAAGGCCGCCGTGATGATGCACTTATCCTCGAGCGACATGGCAACACCTCCTGTTTTCCCTGCTGAGACGCCGATTCGTGACTTCGCTTCCCCTGACCGTAATGGGAAGCATCTCTAATGCTAATACAAAATGACAGGCATGGCAATTTAGTAATCTCCGCTTAATACTTTCCTGACCGAGTTCGCGAGCTGTGGGTTGCGCTTTGCGGCAATGCGCTTGCTAAATGATAGGTTAGCCCTTGTTCGAGACATCGGCGAAAGACAGGTAGCAATCGTTGTTATGTAGGAAGACGCGGTTTTTGATATTGTTATGTGTGCTGAGAGAATACGGGTATGCGTGGATTTCGGGCATCGGTCGGTCTTGAAGGGAATCAGAGGAGTGGGAGATGGAACATTACAACCCCGGACAGATAAAAAAATTCTTAAAACAGCTGAGGCAACGCGAGGAGCAATATATTTATTATTTGGGACAGCTCGCCTTCCAGGCGGGAGAGGAGCAGCGGCTTTCCGAGCCCGCCATGCTCGAAGCCTACCGCACCCTTAAAGACATAAAAGCGCAGATAGCGCAGTGGGAAGCTTCGCTGGCCCAGATCAAGGTGGCCAAAGAGGCGGCGCAGAGGCCTCGCTGCCCCAACTGCGGGGGCGAGGTGGTGAAGGGGGCCCTATATTGCCCGACGTGCGGGGGAGCCTTGGCGGCGCCGCCTGGAGTCGGAGCGGCGCCTACCGCTCCCGTAACCCCCGTATATCCAGCGCAGGCGACTCCGGTAATGCCTCCATCGGCCATGCCAGGACCCATCCCGCCGGGAATGACCCCTTCGCCGGCGCCCGTCGCCGGAGC
>JACVJG010000071.1 GCA_015711875.1 Candidatus Solincola jinzensis
CTGATGCAGAAGGCGTGGTGAATCCGGCCCCTTTCTTTCCCGCACGCGCCATCCGAGGCGCGTCGCGCGCGTGGAGGGCCTCCCGCGCTGGCCTCAAAGCGTTCCCTTCCGGTGTCGATCACGCCTTGCGTTTCCGATCCCCTTCGCTCCTGGTCCCCATCATACGACCATCATATGACATTGTTCTTTTATCCAGATAGGACATCTGCTTCCCTCAACCGGTACGCACGCTTCCCCACCAACCGGAGAAGGCGGGTTCCTGTTTTCCGGGCAGGGCATCCGTTGCCCTTAACCGATGGATTCGCGCCATGCTGTTTTCCGCCTAGAGGGTAGTCCTCACCGAGGCGCACCCGCCCAGCTTCTGCCTTAACCGATGGATCTGCACCAAGCTGTTTTCCGCCTCCGAATCCCTTGTCTCAAGGTATAACGCCGATCCACTTAACACCCTACCGTACAGGCTTTTAAGTTCATTATCTCCAGAGCAGCCCTTTCTTCTGCCGTCACGGGCTGAGTCTATCGATCATCCGACTCGGCATTATACTCGCGCTTACAACGACCATCTTTTTCCTGCCGGCATCCCACGGGACTTTACCACGAGCTTGCTTTCTTACACGTGGCCCCTCCGCCTCGCTTAAACCTCAGAGGGGTAAAAGCTCCCTTCCCTCGGCCAGCAACTCCTCCAGGTCGTAATTGATCCCCTCCAGCAGCCATTTCCCTGACTTTTTCTCCAGGTAGAAGACGAGGTCCGTGCCGCGCATGTCGAAGGCGAAGGCCGGAGGCCCCTCCGCTTCGCGCTCGTAAACCGAGACCCGTCCCCCTTTAAGGGAAACCTCCGCCGCGTCCTTCTCGGAACGGGTGGCGAACGAGAGGCCTGAGAACTCCAGGCGGTAGCGCCCGAGAAAGGAGGAGACCGCCTCTCGCACGGCGTGGGCGTCGCTCTCCCAAAGGGAGCCTATCTGCCCCTCGGGGTCGACGAGCTCGAGGCAGCCCTCGAGGTCGCCCTCCTGCAGGCGCACGAAGAAATCCCCCAGCGCTTTCTGCGCCGGGTGCGCGCGGAAGATCTGCAGAAACCCGATGACGCCTGCCACCGTGGCCAGGGCGATGACGAAAGCCCATTTCGCGGCCTTGCCGGCCCGCGCGGCCATATCGCGCGGGGCCTTGCCGCTCTCGCGCCGCTTTCCGTCGCCGGGCCGCTCTACTTGTTCATCCATGCGCGAAACACTGTCCCGAGAAAAACACACTGTTCTCCTCAGGCAAGTATAGACGAGTCTGGCGCCTGCATGGTCGATCCAGGCGGATTCTCGCTTCGGAAAAGCGACGGGATCTCCGGCGGCCGCGTTATCGCCTGCCGGTGGCGGGCGAGGAAATCCCCCATGACCACGCAAGCGGTAGAATCGACAGATAGAGGTCTTCTGATGGTCGCACTTGACGGCGCATGTTCCAACCACTGCTACTTGGCCATCGAGTACTGCCGTGTTGCTTGTTTAACTGCATGTGAGCATTTCTCTCTCCTGGACCGGATCTTTTTCAAAATCGCGATCCCAGAAGAAGCGCCGTTTTACGACTTGCGTTGCCACTCGATCCCGGTAAGGGCAGAATAAAGGTCGGGATTATCTACAGAGCGAGTCGGAGCGCTAGAGCGGATAGCCCCGGCGCAATCGGGTTGAAGGACGGCGACACGGCGTCTTCGAAAAAAGCGGATGACCCCGGAGCGATCGGGATGAAAAACGACGACATGAACCCTTTAACGTGCTCGATATGCAGGGAGAAAGCCCGTCCCGTGTCGCGCGCTCTGGGCATGTGCGCCGCATGCGTACGCGCCGGGGGCGAGGCGGTGGAGGAGGGCATCAGAGAGGCCCATGAAAAGGCCCGCTCCCCTTACGGGCTCACCGCGTTCCCGCCCCGTTCCCCACGGGGCAAGCAGTGCCGCATATGCGGTAACCACTGCCGTATGCAAGAGGGTGAAAGAGGGTATTGCGGGCTTCGCATGGTAAAAGATGGCAAGCTCAGGCATCTGGCGGGTACCTCGCGGAACGCGGTGGTCGAGTACTACCATGACCCCCTGCCCACCAACTGCGTGGCGGACTGGGTATGCGCCGGGAGCGGCGAGAGAGGGAAGAACAACCTGGCGGTCTTTCTGGGGGCGTGCACCTTCGATTGCCTTTTCTGCCAGAACGCGCAGTTCCACCTGCTGACGGCCTGCCTGGCGCCGGTGCGTTCGCCGGAGGAGCTGGCGGCGGCAGCCGGGGAGTCCACCGCCTGCGTGTGCTGGTTCGGGGGAGACCCCTCGGCCCAGATGCCCTTCGCGCTCCGCGCCTCGCGCCTCGCCCTGGAGCGCAGGCGGGGGAAAGTGCGCATATGCTGGGAGACCAACGGTTCCATGCACCCCGTGTTTCTGCGCCGGGCCATGGACATGAGCCTGGCAAGCGGGGGGTGCGTGAAGTTCGACCTCAAGGCCTTCGACCACAACCTGCACCGCGCCCTTTGCGGGGTCTCCAACCGCAGGACCCTGGAGAATTTCGCCTACGCTGCCTCCCGCATAGTAGAGCGTCCCGACCCCCCTCCCCTGGTGGCGAGCACTCTCCTGGTCCCTGGCTATGTGGAGGCGGAGGAGGTTGGGCGCATCGCCTCCTTCATCGCCGAGCTGGACCGGGATATCCCGTATTCCCTGCTCGCTTTCCATCCCCAGCACGCCATGCGGGATCTGCCGGTGACCAGCCGAGCTCAGGCCGAGGAATGTCTTTCCGCCGCCCAAGCCGCGGGCCTCACGCGGGTGCGGCTCGGGAACACGCACCTCCTGCGTTGAGGCGAGGAGCCATCATAATGAATGGCAGTGAACGGGAAAGTGCCATTGCCTGCCAGCAGTGGGCATTAAAGGATATGGAAGGTAAAGGGGGAAGGGGAGGCAACGGGAAAGGGTCATCGTTTCCCGGCAGTGAGCATTGGAAGGCGAAGCCTGAACGGCCACTCGCGGCGAGCGGGAGGGCGGGAAAGATGACCGGACCGTCACGCGTAACGAGCAAGGCCCGAGCCTTAAGGTTGGGTGAACCGCTCAACGCGTGCCGATCCCGGGACGGTGTAATCATGACAAGTGAGGATGCGATAATATCATGGCTTTTCCTTGCGGCTATGACGACAGGGGACTGCGCCTATTCTATGAGGTTAAACCGGTAGGGGAAAATGGACGGCAAAGCGCTGTGATGATGCTGTTGCGGGTCGGGGGAGATAGATGAGCGGGGGTGATCGGCGGGGGGGGTTAGGGTTATGCAGGCGGCAGGGCGGCACTTTGACGCTGCTGCGGGGCTGTTTTATGGTGGAGGAAAAGGGATGGGATGCCGGACGGGCGCTTGCCGCGAGGCCGCTGGGCATGGATGAGGGCCGTGCCGCGGCTGGGGATATCGCGCCGCTGTGAACGTCCATGCCGGGCGGATGCGCGGGCTCCTGGTGGCCGGGCCCGCACAGGGATCACAAGGTTTGAAGCGTCCGGGAGGACGCTCCGCTTTCAGAGCGGATCGAGGTGATGGAGGACGGTCGATCGCGCGTAACTAGCGGTCATTATCAAAGGAGGCGGCGGTGGAAGACCCCATGCTGGAAGTCCTCGATGAGGAAATGCGCTATTACGAGGAGAAACTCAACGACTTGGCGGCCAGGCTCAAAGACCTCACGGGGGCGGAATTCGAGTTCGGTTTCTGCAAATTCAACCCCGCCACCGAAGACGTTGAGGAAAAGGTGGAGGAGGTCAAACGCTGCAAGGCGGAGATCAAGAAGCTGCTGCAGAAGCTCGCGGAATACGAAAAGAAATAATCCGGAACCACAAGAGCCACTGCGTTGGTAGCTGGGTAAGCGAACATGAAACATGCGGCGAGCGCGCCGACCTCTCGAAGGTACGGTAAGGACGTGCCTCCCAACCATCACGCGGTAATGCCACCGGGAGTCTGCAGTCGATGAATGCCGCCGGACTTGGTATCCAGGAACATAGGCCCCGCCATCACACTTGAATGGCGCCGGAAATCTGCAGTCGAAACGCCCCCTTTTCCTCACCCCTCCTTGCTGCGTTCCCCGCTTTCTCTGGTTTTTCCGCGCGGTGCGGGGTAGAAACCGTAGGGGAGCTCCAGGCCGTGCTCCGCTAGAAGCGCTTCGTCGGAGAGCACCGCGAAGGCGTCGCCGTCCGCCACGACCCTCCCCCCGCTCATGACCACCACGCGGTCGCAGTTCTCGAAGACGAAGGGTAGATCGTGGGTCACCAGGATCTTGGTGATACGCATGGACTGCAGCAGCTCCGAGAACTCGTTGCGCGCCCGCGGGTCGAGGTTGCTGGAAGGCTCGTCCAGCACCAGGAGGTCCGGGTTCATGGAGAGCACGGTAGCGATTGCGGCGCGTTTCTTCTGCCCGTAGCTGAGATGGTAGGCCGAACGCTTTTCCATCCCCGCGATGCCCACGTCTTCGAGGGCCCGGGACACCGCCGCCACGACTTCCTCCTTCGAGAGCCCCATATTGATGGGCCCAAAGGCCACGTCGTCGAAGACGGTGGGGGAAAACAGCTGGTCGTCGGGATCCTGGAAGACCAGGCCCACCCTGCGCCTTATCTCGCGCAGGTTCTTCTTCTCCACCGGCAGGCCGAAGATGCGCACCTCTCCCTCCCCGGTGAGGATGCCGTTGAGGTGCAGTAGAAGGGTTGACTTGCCTGCCCCGTTGGGGCCCACTATGCCCACTGACTCGCCTTCCTCGATGAGCAGGTCCACTCCCCGCAGGGCTACCGTGCCGTCGGGGTAGGCGTAACGGAGGTTTCTTATCTCCACCGCCGGCCTGTGGTGCATCCGCCCTCCTCATCCAGGTCTACAAACCGCCATATGCGCCTTGCCGTGGCGAGCGTGGCTTGCTCGCGAAAATCTCTCTCATAGCGATAGATCTAACATCTTGCTTACCATACCATGACCCGGAACGGGAAGAACATGACCAGGATCCTCTCCTCCCCATCGGAAAGCGTTTGCCGCCATGCCGTCCGTCCTTAGGCGCGAGGAACATGGCTCTAGCCTCCAAAGCCTCACGATATCAGCCTTGCCGCCAGGGGAAAGAGAACCAGCATGGAAAGGAAACCGGCTTCCATGACGCCGAAATCATAAAGATAGAGGGTGCGCGTTGCCCCGTCATAACCCCTGGCTAGCATGGCCGCGTATACCCTTTCCCCCCGCTCGTAGGACCGCAGGAACAGGGCGGCGATCATGTGCCCGATCACCTTGGACTGCCAGAACCACCTGCCGCTCCAGCCCCGCGAGTCGCGGGCGCGTTTCATGCGCTGCAGCTCGTCCATGAGCACGAAGACGTAGCGGTACATGAAGCTCAGGATGGTGGTGATGAGGCCGGGCACCTTGAGTTTCTCCATCCCCTTCAGAAGCTCCGGGAAGGGGGTGGTGGACGATAGCAGGATAACCGCCAGCACGCTCACCGTGGACTTGGCGGCCACGTTCCACAGCACCAGCAGGCCGTGGGCGGACACCGTCAGCGGCCCAAGGTTGTAGCTGCCGCCTCCTTTGCCGAAGAAAGGGAGGAAGGCCGCGACCACCAGGATAAAGGGCAGCACCACCAGCATGCGCTTTAGCACGTGCCTCCAGGGAAGGCGAGACAGCATCACCAGGGCCAGCTCCAGCCCCAAGTAGGCGGCGAATGCGGCGTAGCGGTTTGGGGGAGTGGACACGCAGATGATGATGAGCGCGACGAAGCCCACCAGCTTGGCCCGGGGGTCAAGCTGGTGGACGGGGCTGCGAAGGTCGCTGTATTCGTCGAGGAAGACGTGTTTCATGCTTGGTCAGCGGCGGCATCGCCTGGGGATTCCACCTCCCTCTCACCCCTACTCTTCTTTAAAACCAGCGCCAGTCCCCAGGCCAGAAGGAAAATCCCTACCGTTCCTGCCAGTCCGGCGAGCGCAGTGGCGAGGCGTGTGGGCTCCTCGACTACCTCGCCCGTCTCCTCGTCGACCGCTTCCTTGGTGAAGCCAGGCATGGCATAGTCCGGTATAGGGGCGTTTTCCCACGCCGGCTCCGTCTCCTCCGCCTTCTCCAGAAAACCCTTGTCCTCGGCCACCTTCTCGAGTCCGTCGGGCGACGAGGAGGCCCAGGGCGAGACGATAAGCGCCAGGGCGACCGCGATAGCCAGCCCCGCGAGGGTGAAAACCATTATGCTCTTCCTGCGCGTTTCCATCAGCGGCTCACCTCCGCTTCCCCGTAGCCCGCCAGCACTGGGCGGTAGTCGTAGGTCCTTATCAGATCCGGTCTCACCGCCATCACCACCCCCACCACGAGCACGGTTATCGCTCCCTCGGCGATCCCGATCAGGGCGTGGATGCCGAGCATGGCGGGAAGGGCGACGCTCAGGGGCGAGGTGCCGGATATGGCCAGTTGAAACGCGCATGCCCCCGAGGCCAGGACCACCGACAGCCACGCCGAGATGCCCGTCGCGGCCAGGAAATATGCCCTGCTCTTCGGCAGCACCGACTTGAGGACGTAAAAGACGTAGTAGACGAGGATGGTCCCGATCAAGGCCATGTTGAATATGTTGGCTCCCAGGGCTGTGAGCCCTCCGTCCGCGAAGCCCAGGCACTGCACCAGCAGCACCAGGGCGATCACCAGGCTGCCCAGCCACGGTCCGAGCAGCACCGCCGCCAGCGCCCCTCCCAGGAAATGCCCGCTGGTGCCGCCGGCGATGGGGAAGTTGAGCATCTGGGCCGCGAAGATGAAGGCGGCGCAGAGGGCCAGCATGGGCACGGTTCTCTCGTCGAGTTCCTCCCTGGCCTTGTAAAGGCCATAGCCCACGGCGCCGGCCGCCGCCACGCCCGTGACCACGCTCACGCCGGTGTTGAGGAAGCCGTCCGGAATATGCATATCTCTGACCTCCCGTATACGCCGCGGGGAAAAACAAAAACCACGGTGCCCAGCGACTTCGCGCCGCCCGAGCCTCCGTGGCTCCCCGCGCTTGTCACGCCTTGGCCTTCGTGGCCTGTGCCTATTATTCCCTCACGCTCACAGCTCAAACCCCACGTGTCACCACGGCTTCGTGCCTGCGGTTTCGCGTGGAACCGACATCTTTATGGCAACCGCCACGACCTTCGTGACCGAGGCGCGGTTCTGTGTCGTCAGTCGGAAATCCGCTGTGTTTTTCCAGTTATAAATATATTGGCGCTTTCCCCCTGGCGTCAATGACGCCGGAGAGCGGACCCGGTTCCATAGTTCCCAGATGGAACATTTTGGAGATCGCCCCTTTCCTCTCGTCTTCTTTCGCTTGGCTTGCCACCATGACACGGTCGTCTATCGATCTTTTTTGCTTGAAAGGCGCCTACCGGAACGTTGCAGCATCATGATCCGGTGACCTCCCTATCTTCTGCAACTCTATGAGCATTATGTGCACTTGCCAGGAGGTCGATTTGTCCCGGCGGCTTGCCCGGAAACATGGCGAGCGCCCGCTATGCTCGTGTGGCGGGAAAATAACCACCGCGCGGGTTTGAAGGCGTTCGGCGCGGAGGCTATAATTCTTTATTGTTGGCGCCTTCGAGGGGCGCCGGGCGTGGAACGAGCCCCTGTAGCTCAGCGGACAGAGCAAAGGATTCCTAATCCTTGTGTCGCCGGTTCGATTCCGGCCAGGGGCTCCAGCAAAAGACCAGGTCAAGGCCCCTTTTCGGAGGGGCCTTCCTCTTGGGCGTGATTCTCGTGATGTAAACATGATGTAATTATTTCGTCGAGGACCTGTCGGTAAGAGTCCTTCCTGTGCAACAGATGGCCATAGAGGTCCATGGTGATCTGGATGGTCGAATGTCCCAACTGGCGGCTGACGTACAGAGGATCTGCGCCTCGCAAGAGCAGAGTGTCCTTGGGGTCAGGCCCGGACTCAGGACCGAGCCTCATCTCGTAGGCAGAGCCGTAAATAGGGGTCAGGTCTTGAAGCTTGATCTAGTTGCCATAATATGGTAGATAATCCAAGATTCAAGGCCAGACCCCTTTTCCGGTTAGAGGCCCAGTTTCCGGCGCTTGGACTCGATGTGGGCGAGCATGCTCTCCGCCGCCGCGGCCGCGTCCTTCTCCAGGCGCATCACCCCGCCGGTCACCTCCGCGCAGTCCTCGGTGAGCAGCTTGACCAGCCTCGGCCCGCCGGTGACCGTGGGCACGGGGTTGACGTAGGTGTAGAGGCCGAGGGCGAGGGCGAAGACGGCGTCCATGGTCGCCTTCTGCTCCATGTACTCGGGGGCGGCGGCCACCACCGGCAGGTCGGGGATGGGCACGCCCCCCAGGGCCCCCGACACCGCGGCCAGAAGGTCGGCGATGCGCCCGGTGTCGGTGCAGGTGCCATAAGAGAGCACCGGCGGCACCCCCAGCTTCTCGCACACCCCGCGCAGGCCGGCGCCGGCAAGTTGGGCCGCCTCCGGCCTGCACAACCCCGCCACCTGCATGGCGCCGTTGCCGCAGCCCATGGAGAGGATGAGGATGTCCCGCGAAATCAGCTCCTTGGCCACCGCCACGCTGTGCGCGTCCTGCCCGGAGTCCCTCAGGGTGGTGCAGGACACCAGCCCCGCGATGCCCCGGATAGCTCCCGACTTCACGGCGTCGAGGAGGGGGTCAAGGCTCCCGCCCAGGGCCTCCAGGATGCTCTCGGTGGAGAAGCCCACCACCGCTTCGCCGCGGGGCAGGCCGGCCAGGGGCTCCACGGAGGCGTGGCGCTCCTTGAAATTCTCTATGGCCATCTCCAGCAGCTTCGCCGCCTGCGCCTCCGCCTCCTCCGGCAGGTAGTCAAGGCGGTCGGTCACCCCCTCGAAGGCCACCAGGTCGCTCACGGGGATGAGCTTGAACTTGTAGCGCTCGGCGTAGGCGGGGTCGATGGGCATGGAGCAGTTCATGTCGCAGGCGAAGAGGTCCACGCAGCCCGAGGCGAGCACCGCCTCCTGCATGATCCAGTTGCCGGTGAAGCCGTAGAAGACGTCGTCCATCTCCCAGCGCTGGATCATCTCCTGCCCGGTCTCGATGTTGGCGATCACCCGCAGGCCCCTGGCGCCGGCGGCCTTCGCCTTCTCCTGCCACTCCGGCCTGCGCGCCAGCTGCACCATGGCGAAGCCCAGGAAGGGCTCGTGCCCGTTGGGGAGAGCGTTGACGTAGTCGGGGTCGAGCACTCCCAGGTCCACGCGCATGGGGTGGGGGCGAGGGATGCCGAAGAGGACGTCCTGGCAGTACTCGTTGACGATCTGGCTCTGGTAGGCCATGGCGATGCCCATGCGCATGGCCTTGAGGGCCAGGCTCTGGTAGTAGCCGTCCACGTTGGTGAGGCAGGAGCTGGTGACCCTGAGCATCTCCCCGTAGACGCCGCCGGGGAATATATCCAGCTTCTTCCATACCTCCTTGCGCTCCGGGGTGGCCAGCGCCTCCACGATGAGGCTGGGCTGGTCCGCCTTGCGGTTGAAGTCCGCCTCGGCGAAGTCGCACAGCCGCAGGGCCACCTCGGCGTCGGAGCCCGAGGTATCCACCCCCAGGCGGGAGGCGAAGTCGCGCAGCTTGCCCGGCTCCCTGATCTCGAAGGGGGTCTTGCCCTGCGCCGTGGCGCGCAGGGTCTTTATCGTCTGCTCGGTGTGGTAGTGGTAGGTGGAGGTGCCCATGACGTTGCGCAGGGCCATCATGCGCATGGCCATGCCGTCGGCGGTGATCCCGCACACTC
>JACVJG010000072.1 GCA_015711875.1 Candidatus Solincola jinzensis
TGGTCTTTTATGCAACGATCCCCTCTATCTCTCCGGTCCGGTTCAGGCCAGGCCCTCCCTGAGGATGCGGTATCTGAGCAGCGAATGCAGGGCGCGGGCGCAGCGTGAGGCGGAGGGATAGACTGGCACCTCGTTTTCCACCAGGGCGCGGATGGAGGCGCTCTGGGTGCCCAGGAAGGACATCACCGCCAGGGGCTTGCCAAAGGCCCGCGGCACCGCCGCCAGCTCGGCGAGAAAGGCCCGGTAACCCTCGTCCCAGGCTTCCTCCATGGCCTGCAGGTCAGGGAAGCGCTTTTTCAGGTTGACCATGAAATCAGGTGCCCCGAAAATGCCGTAGATGACCGCCGCGTCCACCTCCCCCGACTCGAAGGCCATCTCCAACAACTGTTTGAAGATGAAGATGTTGGTCTCAAAGGTGAGATCGACGGGGTTGCCGGTATAGGTCAGCGGGCCGGTGACCTCGTCCAGGCGCGAGCGCAGCGCGTCCGAGAAAGCCGGCACCTTGAGCCCCGCTTTCTCCAGGTGGTAGGCCAGGGAGGAGCCGGGCCCACCGGAGTTGGTGATAACCGCAACGCGGTTTCCCGCCGGCGTCGGCTGCATGGATAGGACCCACAACAGGTCGAGCATCTCGTCGATGTCAGCGGCGCGGATCACCCCCGCCTGGGAGAAGAGCCCATCGTAGAGCTCGTCGGGCCCCGACACCGCCCCGGTGTGAGAGAGCGAGGAGCGCGACCCCGCCTCCGTGCCCCCCACGTATATGGCCACCACGGGCTTTTCCCTCGCCAGAGCCCGCGCCGCCGCTATGAACTCGCGGGGGCGACGCACCGCCTCCACGTAAAGCCCCACCGCCCTGATGCCCTCCTCCTCCCGGAAGTACTCCAGGCAATCCACCAGGTCGATATCCGCCTCGTTGCCCACGCTGATGGTCTGCCCCATCATTATCCCCTGGGAACGGAGATAGGGGTTGATCATGGCGGTATAGGCACCCGACTGCGACGCGAAGGCGATCTTCCCTCCCATGGGCGGGTTGACGATGGTGGTGGTGTTGAGGGAGCAGGCGCTGTTCATTATCCCTACGCAGTTGGGCCCCAGGAAACGTATGCCGTACCTGGCGGCTATCTCCTTTATCTCCCGCTCGCGACGCTTCCCCTCCTCTCCCGGCACCTCCTTGAAGCCGCCGGAGATGACGATGACTCGCCTGACGCCCGCCTTACCACATTCTTCCATAACCTCCGACACTACCTCGGTGGGCAGGACGAGCTGCGCTAGGTCCACTGGCTTTCCCACCTCCGCCAGGCTGCGATAGGCGGGGACGCCCATAACCTCGGGCTCGCTGCGGTGGATGGGGTAGACCTCCCCTTTGTACCCGGTCTCCAGGATGTTGGCGAGCTGGATGGAGCCCATCTTCATGGGGTTGTTGGAGGCCCCGTAGATGGCTATGGATGACGGGTTCATCAACTGCTTCAAAGGATGCATGGGAACCTCCGATCCTTTCGTCCTCCGACCAATCCTTTATGGAGCCGACTTTTCCCTTTCCGTTCTGGATCGCATCCGTCTATGCAAGCGGCGGCAAAGGAGCTTCCGAGGCCAATCCCTCACCTCGCAGGGTGTCCAGCCGAAATCTGGAAAGGGAACGCTCCCTCACCATCTCTATAACCCCCTGGGTTTTGCACTTCCTCAACACTCAACCCTTACCTCCTCAAAGACGCCGCGCGTCCATCGCATACCCTGGTTTTTCCGCCCACCAGGAGGAGAGGCGATATGCAATATGTATGTGGATGGGTTTTCTCATCTCCTATCCGAACTCTCATCGACAGCTATCCGGCCTTTTATCGAGATCCTACGGACGCGAAGAGCTGACCCCTCACCGATCCTCACCGGACAGGGCGTTCTCGACCGCCTTCAGGGCGACCTTTTTGCTCACCGATGCCCCGCTCTCCAGGTCGACGTCAAGCGACTGAGAGGAGACCACCCGCTCGAAAATGCCCCGGATGTCCTCCTGCGTCTCCTCCGCCATCCTTCCGGCATCGGTGAGCCCTATGGCCTTTATGCGGCCTCCCTCCACCTCCACCTCCACCGCCGCCTTGACATGGAAGAGGCTGTAAGAACCCTGGTAGACGCCGTCGGGGAGGCGTGAGGGATCCACCTCGCCCACCGTCAGCTCACCGGCGGCCTCGAGAAAACGCCAGGCGTACAGACCCCCCATCAATCCGGCGACGGCCAGCAGGGCGACCAGCGCCACGGCCATCCAAAGAATCACTTTCCTATTGCCCGTATTCACGACTCCAGACCACTCCCCAGATCCCGGCGCAGTTCCGCCGGCCTCGCAGTTCCGCCCTCCACGCTCCTGCCTTCCCGTTTGCTCAGCTGATCTCCGTAATCATATTATATCTTCACATATCTTCACGCCGATCTTCCCAAAGCGCAGGTGTAACGGCCGGCGGCAAGGCAAAGAGCCCCCACCCATTCCCGGTAACAAGGCCCTCAGGGAGGAAGGAGATGACCTCCGGCCATCGGGAACCGTGCGGATGAATATCTTCACAGCGATCTTCCCAAAGCGCAGGCGTAATGGCCGGCGGCAAGACCAAGACCGCCCATGCCGCCCCTGATGGCGAAGCGCTCAAAGGAGGAAAACGTTCCCTGCCGGTCAGGGATTGCGAGGACCACGGCGAAACCATGCGCCTGGGGTATCGCAAGACATAGCCTTTTTCGCGCCCGGGATGGATGTGCAATATTATAAGGAGAGGCAAGGCCCCCGAGGGGGAGAAAGCGGTCGCTAACCCCCTTTTTCCATCTCACGCACCAGCTCCCGCACCTGGTCCAGGAACCTGGCGGGCCCGAAAAAAGGCGGTTTCGTCATCTCCATGCGGGAACCCCAAGCTCTTGCATGCCTTTACCCTCGTCCCTCTTGGTTCCGCGGATAGCGGAAAGCGGGTATGGGGAGTCATGGTCACCATCGCAAACGCCCGGTGACTGTCCCACGCATCCGCCTTCCGCATGTTAGAATCTAATCCGCAAGGCAGGTCGAGCGGGAGGTGCAAACATGAAAACGCTGGTGGCCTACTTCAGCCAGACGGGGAAAACGAAAAAAGTCGCGGAAGCCATCTACGAGAGCATCGAGGGGGATAAGGAGCTAAAGGAGCTGGGGGAGGTCGAGAGCCTCGATGGTTACGACCTCTCCTTCATCGGCTTTCCCATCATCGCCTTCGGCCCCGCCAAGGAGGGCAAGGAGTTCCTGGAGGAGAAGGCGGCGGGCAGGAAGGTGGCTCTTTTCATCACCCACGCCGCCCCCGAGGACCAGGAGGGCATAGAGGCGTGGCTGGACAAGTGCCGTGATGCCGCCTCCTCGGCCGAGCTGGTCGGCTTTTTCCACTGCCAGGGCGAGCTTTCCGAGGCCATCGCCAACGCCCTGCTGAAAAGCGACAACCCCATGATGAGGTCCTTCGGGGAAAGGCGGCCCGAGACCCTGGGACAGCCCGACGAATCGCGCCTGCAACGCGCCCGCGACTTCGCCCGCGAGGTGATGGCGAAGATAAGCGGCTAGGTCGGCCTCAGCGGGCGTAGCCGGGCGAGCAGGTGCCGCCCGCGCGTCCGGACCAATAGGTGGAACGTTCACATACCAGGGGCTCGTCCGCCGCAACGCGCAGGGAAAGCGAGCCCTGGTAGAAGTCTCCAACCCTCATGGTGGCGCGGGAGCGGGCGGGGACCTCGAGTTTCCCAATCTCGCGCTCGCCGCCCTCCGTGAAGGCGTAAACGGTGGCGGTGGCATCCACCGCGCCCGGGTTGTGCAGCAGCAGCCAGGTATCGAAGCCGTAGGCGGTGCAGCCCTCGGGAAGCAGGAACTCGCGCGCCGGCGCCGGCATGCCCTGGCACTCATGCCCCGCTCTGCCTCCCGCGGCCTCCCAATACATGGAACGCGAGGCCACCACCGGCACCTCCGACTCCACCTTCAGGGAGAGGTCGCGGCCGGGCAGAAGATCGTTCAGGCGCATGGTGGCACGGCCCCGCGGCGACACATCCAGCGACAGGGGCTCGAGTGCCGCTCCGCGAGAGTCTATGCTCACCGTGACCCGCGCCGCCTCCTCCCCGGGGTTTAAGAGCAGTAGCCAGGTCTCGAATCCTGAGTGGGTAGCCCCCTCCGCCAGATACCATTCCTTTCCAGGGGATGTGACGCCCATGGAGCAGGTACCGGAGCGGCGCCCTGGACCATAGAGGGAGACCTCGGCCACCACCGGCTCCGCCGCGCTGACCACGATGGAGACGTTGTCCGCCGCCACCCAGCCGTTCACCTTCACGTTGACGCGGGAGTAGGCGGGCACCGCCACCGCGCCCTGCGTCTCCCCCGTCCTCTCCCCCAGGAAACTAAGGTCCGCGATGGTGTCGCGGTCCCCGGGGTTGAGTATGGTGACCCAGGTCTCGAAGCCGTAGTCGGTGCAGCCCTCGGCCAGGTACCAGTGGCGCGATGCTATCGCGGTCCCCGTCGCGGTGTGCCCCTCCCGCCGCTCGCCCCAGTACATGGCCCTCTCTGCCAGAACGGGTAGATCCGAGCCCACCCGGATGCCGGAGCTCTTGGCCCAGATGGTGGCGGAGGCGTTGAGGGTGAGGCGGGAGCGGGCTGGTACCACCACTGGCTCGGCGTTGCGTGGGCCCTCCTCGGTGTAGTAAGACACCCTTACCTCCGCTTCGGCGTCGTTGGGGTTGGCCACCAGGATCCAGGTCTCGAAGCCGTAGTCGGTGCAGCCCTCGGCCAGGAAGACCTCGTAGGGCATGGGAGGGGGCACGTCGGGGCCAGAGCCCTTGAAGACGTTGATCATGGCCTCGTCCATGGTCACCCGCTTGCCACCGGCGGCGAGCACGTCGCGGCTGGCCGCCAGCATCTGGTGGAACTGGTTATCCCCGTCGGGGTTATGTCGCGGGTTGCCGGATATGGGCATGAGCACGTACTTACCGCAGTAGTAGTCGAGGGCCACGGGGTCACGGCTGGCGAGCAGCCGGTCCAGCCTAACCGCGCGGTCGTAGGGCGCGTTGGGCCCGCCCGCGGGGCAAACCCAGATGGCGTCGGAGATGTTGAGGTCGGGATAGCGGGCCACCAGCATGAGCTTGGCCAGGATGCCCTCGCTGACCATGGGGCCGTGGGGAGGGTTCTGCGTCCCCTGGTAGAGGTCCTGCACCCCCATGAAATGCTTGAGGGCGTTGGTGACGCCGGGCCCGCCGTGGTCCTTGAGCACGGGCAGGTTGATGAACTTCACCCGCCCGTTGTCGTAACCGGACCCCGTCCACTCCCCGTGGCGCAGCGATATGCGCGTGCCGTAGACGGTGGTGAACTTGGGGTACCCGAGCTGGATCTCCGGCACGTACACGTAGCCGTCGCGCATGTCCCCGGAGTCGAACTCCCCCACCGACAGGGTCTGGATGGCCGTCCAGTCGTACACCGAGACGCGGTGGCTTCCCGCGAACATCATGGCCACGTCGTTGAAAGACTGGCCGCGGTCCTCGGCGTTGCAGGCGTCGGGGTTGCGGTTGTCGGGAAGGTTGTCCATGTAGGAGTCCCACTGCCCGTTCTCCACGATGACCACCTCGCCGGTGAAGCCGTCGGGGTGGTGGACGATGGCGTTCACCAGGCCCTTCACCACATCGGTGTTGGTCCCGCCCCGATAGCGCCACTCCCCGTTCACCTTGATTAGCACGATGTCGTTGGAGGCGATGATGCCCTCCGGCCCCGAGGCCTCATGCACCCCGGAGCTGCGGAAGAAATCCAGCCCGTTGCGGGCCATGACGTCTATGAGCATGTCCACGCCCCGTTCGGAGTTGGCGGGAATACCCTCCGCCACGAAGATGTCCGAGGCCTCCGGGGAGCCGGAGCGAAGCTCGGGCAGGCTGAGGCCCGCAGCGGCGGCCTTCATGGCCCCGGTGAGGCGCGGGCCGCCCATGCCCCCGAGGAGGGACGCCGCCAGCAGCCCCGCCAGCAGGAGGAGAAACGCCCCCTCCACGGCCGTCACGGCGCGACCCTGAGATCTTTCGCCGGCGCTTCCCGTAAGCCTCGCGTGCACACCTCTTCCCAAGCGAGCGGCGAGGGGCATCACCCCGCCGCCGAAGAGCACGTAGGTGTTGGCCAGGGCCGCCCGCTGACAGGGGTAAGCCAGGCGCGATGGCTTTCGCCCCGAGCGCAAGAGCAGCCACACCATCGACAGGATTCCAAGGGCGTAAGCGCTTGCGGACAGAAGAATCTTTTTACCGCCACGCCGTACATCTTCCGGTCCCTTGAACGATGGTTTCACCATACCCTCCCATGCGATCGACGAACCCTGCTGAGCGCCTTATTCGGACACCGCCGTGTCCTCATCCTAAAAACGGGGCTAAAACTGCCAACCTTCTTTTACTGGTACTATATGGTATCTAGACTGCCGGTTACCCATCTTGGCTCCCCGGCTGCAACGCCTCTATTTTCCCTATATCTGGCCAAAGCGCCTCTTGCTCTCCTCGACGGTGTCTTAACCGGTAACGCGTTTCTGCCCCCGTCCATCACGCGAGCCGTTTGAACAACATGATTATCGGCCCCAAGGGCTTTTTTTGAGCGCCGATTGTCATTGACAACCGCGTAGCAGCGCACTCTGGGAGCAACTTCAACGGAGTTGCCCCACGTAATTCGCAGCGGAAAAGCCGTTTATAAACGCCCAGGAGTGAACTCGGCCGGCGGGCGGTTGCCGCGCGCCCGTGGCGTGACGCCTAAGCCGTCAGCTCGGGGGCACGTACTTTATCGTCAGTTTGACCGTTAGGAGGTTGCCGGGCATGGCGGCGTCGCGGAACTGCACGAACACCTGTCGCTTTCCCGGAGCCCCCTCCACCAGCCGCCAGGGCATAGCGATGGCCTGGCCGTCCCTGCACGGCATCCACTGCGCCCCCATGAAGTCTCGGCGGTTGGAGACGCGGAAGTCCATGAGCCCGGCCCCTTCGTCGTGGGCGCGCAGGCCAAGCGTCACCTCCAGGTCGGGGGTGATGGCGGCCCCGCCGTCGATCACCGCCTCGTCCACCACCGGCTTGACCCTGTCGGTCCCCCCCACGCAAACCCGCACCGGCACGGTCGAGCCCCCCGCTACGTCGGTTTTCACCACCACCATGCGCAGGCCGGAATCGCTGTCATACTGCTCCAGGATGGAACCATTCTGCGCCACATAGTATTTCCCACCCGAGAGCCTCTTCATGGGGAACTCGATGCGGCAGCCGAGGAGGTTTAGCACCGCCCCCGGCTGGTTTAGGGTGTTCACAACCTTGCAGGTGACGTCGTCGTGAGGGCCGGTGGCGTCCAGGGGGAGCGGCTTGCTGAAGGTCCCCGCCCCGTCCACGACGGGCGGTCGCTGGTAGGCTGGATCGGCGGAGCCGTCCTGCTCCATCCACTGCAGCACCGGCCGGTTGGCGCGATAGCGGGTGTAATCGTTCACCGCCCCCGCCCCCACCAGCAGGCCCGACCATCCGGGTATGGACCACTTGCTGTCGGGGTCGCCCGCGGCGCCCGGGAAACCCCAGCCCGTCAGCTCGCCTCCGCTGGCGGTGATGAGGCGGAAGCCGCCGTAATCCTCGGAGGTCTTTCCCAGGAGCACGGACTTGCCGTCCACGGGGGGCTCGGCGCCGCAGGTGTTGATGGACACCAGCTGCCCGGGCGAATGGCCATAGGGCGCCCAGTCCACGCGGTTAATGGCGTCGTTATGGGTGTGGCCGGAGGCCACGAAATCCACCTCGTACTTGCGCAACAGGTACATGAGGGCCTGCGACCCCTCGCCCTGCCCCGCGGGCATGGGCAGCAGGCCGAACTGCTCGGCGTTGTCGAAGCACTCGGGGGGAGAGCCTGCGGGACGCAGGGGATCGTGGTGGATGAAGGCGCCCTTGAGCTCCTTTCCCTCCGCCTGGGCACGCGCCAGCTCCCTCTCCACCCAGGCGAGCTGCCCGGTGAAGCCGTCCCCGCCGGGGTCGGGACTCCAGGGCCAGGGCTGCCAGGCCCAGGGGTCCCCGCCGCCGCGGAGCTGCCCGTGCCACTTGTGGGGGAAGATGACCTTGATGGGAAGGAATAAATTGGTAAGGTCCACCAGGAAGCCGTTGCGGTCATCGTAATCCCTGGCCATCTCCGGGTAGAGCCCGGTGGCTATTGCCCAGACGATGGGATTGACCCCCTCGGGGTTGAAGGGCACGGGGCCGTCGGGGTCGGCCTTGTCCCAGTCCATGCTGTTGAGGGCCAGGAAGGCGGCGTCCCCATATTCCCAGGAATAGTAAAGCGGCCCGAAGAGGTCCTGCCAGATCTCCTGGCCGTCGTCATGGGCGAGGACGTGGCCGTCCCAACAGTAGCTGTCGTGGTTGCCGGGCACGCAGAAGACTGGCACGTTGAGGGCCAGCAGCTCGTCGTACCACCAGGTGTACTCGAAGCGGTACTCGCTCCCCAGTTCGCCGTTCACGTCACCCCATATCCAGGTATCCTTGGGGTAGGTGCTGAAGTTCTTCTGGGCGAAGACGGAGTCCCCGGTGAAGACCACGAAATCGGGGTCGATGAGGTTGATGGCCTGCAACTCCTCCTGCAGGTATATGGCACCCTCGTTGGCCTTGCCGTCCTTGTCCAGGTCCATGGGGAAACCCGGGTAGCCCACGAAGGAGAGGTCGATGCGGTCGGGGGTGCCGGGCCGGGGCTCCCTTAGCTCGAAGGAGTTGTAGTCGAGGTTGAGCCCGTTCTTGATCTCAGGACCGAAAACGTGGGTGTCGGTGATGTGCACGATCCTGAGTTCACCGTCGAACCCCTCCACCACCTGCACGGCGTGGGGCTGCATGTCCTCCAGGCGGAAGGCGGGGTCCACGCCCGCCGCCACGCAGCGCACGTGCAGGTCGTAGAGGTCCAGGGGGACATTGGCGGGGATCTCCACCGTGACGTGGTCCACTTCGAATCCCGCCTGGCCGAATATTTCAGGCCAGCGCACGCTCGGCCCCCTGCTAACCCCCTTGACGGGGAGGACTCTGGTGTTGACCACGCGGTGGACGGGATTGGCGTAAGTGCCGTAGGAAGGGCCGTTATACCTGTACCATGAGGCGGGGGGGTTATCGGCCGTCCCCGCCTCGGCGCTGCTGTAGTTCTGCACGTTGGCGGCCACGGAGGTGGTCAGCCACACCTCCCAGTCTCCAGGCTCGTCCACCTGCTCGAGGCCGGGGCGGGGGGCAGACGCCAAGCTTTTGCGCCAGTCCCACTCGATGGTCAGTTCAGCGCCCCTGACGAGGATCGCCGGGTACCCGAGGGTGGGGTAGATGAGGTGGTTGATCCTCTTGGCCACCTCGGGCAGGGAACCCGCCGGGTTGAGCCCCTGGGCCTGCTCCTGCGCCCGCGAGGGCGCGGGGGCGAACACCGCCATCCCGCCCAGAGCCAGGGCCAGGGAGAAGAGGGCTGCCGCGAAAGCCCTGCCAGCGGAGGCCCCGCGCGAGGCGTTACGCTTTCTTCCAGGGCGCGATATGCAGCTTGTCGCGCCTGCCGCTTTTCCTTGCCCAGCTCCAGGTGAGACATGAGATCCTTTTCCGGCTCGCGATACCCCACGACGGCAGCGGTTCTCCGCCAACGCGCGCTCCGCACGGGTTTCTTCCCCCGGAAGCGCACGTCCAACGCTTTGCCTCATCTCCATCCGCTTCCCTCCTTTCCCCGCGGCCGCCCTTC
>MU158538.1:0-3261 GCA_015711875.1 Candidatus Solincola jinzensis
ACCGCGCAATATGGCGAAGGGCACTATGGGGGCACCGGTCTCCAGGGCGAAGCGGGCGATGCCGTCCGCCAGGGCCGCGGGGCGCCCGAAGAAATCCACCACGCAGGGTCCGTCGACGTCCAGGGCTATACCCACTCGCTTGCCTTGCTTGAGGCGGCGCTTCACCTTCTCGCCGGTATCCCTGCCGGCCCAGAAGACGGGGCTTTCGCGGTCGCAACCGAGTATCTGCCCGAAGATGGCCATCTCGGCGACATAGCGGTGCACCGGAGTGCTGTGGGGGTGGAACATGACCGGCGTGAAAGGCTTGCCGAGGCGGTTGAATATCACGGGCGATACGTCGTAGGAACCGGTGTGGACGAAGAGCAGCAGCACCCCCCTGCCCTCGGATTCTGCTTCCTCGAGGTTCTCCATGCCCTCCACGCGCAACCGCTCCATCACTCCTTCCCCGTGTCTCCACAATAAAGCCATGTCCAGGATGGGCTTGAGGGCGGAGGCGCACACGCCACGGCTGATCCTTTCCAACTCGCGGCGGTCGAGGCCGCCTCCCAGTATTTCTCCCGCCTTGGCGGCGAGCCTGTCCCCCATTCCGGGAAGGAGGCGGCAGGAAGCGGTTCCCAGGAGATCGAAGAGAGAGTCCAGCGCCTTCGGGGGAAGGAACCTCGCCAGCAGGCGGGTCAGATATACCATGAGCAACAGCGCATAATCCAGGGCGGACAGCAACGCGCTCCGTGCTCTGCCGCTATCGTTCACGCCACCCGGCCTCCTCTCCCACGCGTCGGGGTGACGGGCGCGTGGTAAGAATCCCCCACAACCGGCGCGTCACCCCACGGCCGTTTTCGCGACCCGCCACTCCGTATCCGCGACGGAAGCGCCGCGAGCTGAAGGGCGTCCGCTTTACGCGGACCAACCCCGCGCGACGGGGTGAGGGCGTCGCCGCCCCGCCATGATCGCATCCGTCGTAAAGGCCTTTTCCCGTGCGGCCATGTCCACGAGGGGTGGCTCTAGGCCGCGCCACCGGGATATTAATCGTCCACGGACAGCGGATTCCTTAAAAATAACAGCTTTCAGTGATTCTTAATATATCTCCGTTCAGCACGGGGGGCGGTTATGCCGCCACGACATGGACCGTCCGCCGCAACTTTGCGCCGACATGGATCCTCGAGGCAAGCAGCCGGCGCTGCTCGTCACAGACCGGCACGAGAGACCCTCACATGGACGAGAACACGGAAGACGTTGAGCAGCTTGGATAGAGGGCTTTTCAGGTCGCTTGACGAGGGGCTTTCGCCCGGTCGAGAACACCGAAAACCGCATCGCCCCGACAAGGCAACGACAGGGAGATGATGACGAAGGATAAGCGTGAGATCACCCCGAAGGGCGGTATCGTATCTCATTAACACGATGCTTTAGCATTGCCGCGAGTTGATGACGTACAAGGGGTTGCGAGCGAGTTGGATCCCGCAGTCCATATATCAGGAGCGACGTAACAGCGGGTTTAGCGCTTATGGACGGCCCATGTTTTGCGGCGAGGAGCCGAAGGGCATGAAGGATTGCCGCGGATGGTCTCCTATGCCGGTGAACCGTCTCTCTCTGCGGCCTTTCAACTCCTGGCCCTGCCGGAGCTCGGTCTCGAAACGAGAACGAAAGGCCATGGTTCATAGGGTGTGGGCGCGTGCCGTTGTCCATCTCGCCTTTCACGCCAGGTCTCAATATGAGGGCAAAAGGCCCTGGATGATGGAGGTGGCCTCGTTGACCAGGGCGTTGGCCTCGTCCACCAGGGCGAGCTCCCCGGTGGCGATGGCCTGCAGGTAGAGGTCGCAGGCCTTTATGTACATGTCGAAAACCTGCAGGGCCTGCTGCCTGAGGGGCTCCAACTCCGGGGGAAGTTCTATGGTGGCCGCCTGGTTGCGGTAATACACAAGGGACGACTTGGTGTTGGATATCTCGTTGGCCATCTTCATGCCCGAGATGATGTCCTGCCCCATGGTCTGGATGTTGCGCTGCAACGTCTGCATGTCCTCGAAGGTGCCCGCCGGCACCGCCGATTCTATAGCCTGGTAGCCGGAAGATTCCTCCAGCTCCTTCTCCCGCTGGGCCGCTTCCTCCTGCTCCTTCTTTATCTGCTCCTCGTGCTCGGGGCTGTACTTGTCTATGTACTCCACGCGATAATTCCCGGCTTCGGAGGGATCCACCCACGCCGTTTGGGTGTTGTCCTCCCATACGTGGTTGTCGATGGGGTCGCGGACGATGGTGCCGAAGCGCACCTCGACCTTGCTGGGATTGCTTACCATGACCGCTATGGCCACGGCGGCCGCGAGGGCGAGCGCTATTCCCCCGCCGAGCAGAGCGGCCCTGGCGCCCCGCCCCAAGCCCAAATACCATTCCCTTATGCGCTGCAACCAGGCCAAGCCTCGTCTCCTTTTACGCGTGTCGGCGAGATCGCGTGACCCGGCACCTTGGCGTCTTCCGCGCCTCGCCAGAATCTTTCTCTCCGCATCCAGCGGCCGCCCGAAGGCCGCGGCGCTTGCTCGCGTAAACCGCTCGCATCTCCCGGGCTTCAGTTATTCGACCCTCGCGGGGTGCGTCAGGTTCCGCGCGCTTTATCCTGCCCCGAGAGGGTTTCGTCTCATGGTAGCACGGCGGGTGCGTAGGTTCAATTTCAGACTCACAGCCTGGCATAAAATGCCATGCGACACCGCTTGCCGTCCCTGTAAGAAGCAACGCGTTCCGTCAACCCATATCCCCGCGCGGACAAGCCGGGAGGCCTTCGGCCGCGGGCGTCTCATGGGCGCGAAGTGATGAGCACGGCGCCCTTTGCCCGCATAAGCCGTTTGCTTTCGGGGACGCGTCCTGGTGGCGACAGGGTCGTTGGCGCATCGTCCTGTCGTCGGGGGAAGGGCCTTACCGGCAGCCCATGTTCACCGAGCCGCCGTCCCAGCCGTTGTAGTCGAAGTACATGGCGCGCTCCACGATCACCGGCACGCCGTTGGTGGAGTACACGGTTACGGAGGCGTCGCCTTGAGCGGTGAGGTCGTTGAGGTAGAAGGTGGCCCGCGAACCCGGATCGAGGCGGTAGGCGCGGGTCGATGACATGCCGGCGTTCCCCATCACCGTGAGGCGGATATCGGAGGATTCGTACGCGCTGGTGTTCTGGATGAGGATCCAGGTCTCGAACCCCGGACCGGTGTAACCCTCCGCCAGGTCCCAGCGCTCCGCAGGCGAGTTCGCACCGCCGGCGCAGTGGCCGCCGTCCCATATGCCACG
>MU158538.1:3271-9645 GCA_015711875.1 Candidatus Solincola jinzensis
GGCCCTCTCGGCCACCAAGCCGTCTCCCCCGCAGCTCACCTTTATGGCCACCTCGCGGTCGGGGGCCTCGCGGTTGACGTGCACCGATAGGCGCCTGCGCGCCCGCACCACGTAGTTGGCCTGCATCTGGCCGCCGTCGGGAAAGCGGTAGTTGACGGTGGCGGTGCGGTCGGCGTCGGAGGGGTTGAAGAGCAACAACCACTCATCGAAGCCGTCGCCGGTGTAGCCTTCGGCGAAGAAGAGGAGGTTTGACGGCTCGGGGGCTCCCAGGGAGCAGTGTCCTCCCCTGCGGCCGTTGTAGTCGAAATACATGGCGCGCTCCGCCACGCAGCCCTGGGAGGTCTCAACTATAGCGGACACGTTTTTCCCGGGAGCGAGCTCGTTGACGTGCACGGTGAGGCGTGATGCCGGGAGCAGCCAGTAATCGTAGGACTGCTCGTTTCCCGCCTCGTCGTAGAGGGTCAAGCGCGCCTGGTTGCTGTTGAACCAGGGGTTGAGCACCAGGATGTACTCGTCGAAGCCGTCGCCGGTGTAGCCCTCGGCGAAATACCAGGTGGTGGAGAGGCCGGGGCTGCCGGAAGCGCAGTGCCCGTCGGAGCGGCCTCCGTAGTCGAAGTACATGGCGCGCTCCACCACCACCCCTACGTCGTTCTGAGAGGTTATGCAGCAGGAGACCTCGCGGTCGGGGAAGATGACGTTGAGGTTGAGGGTGAGGCGGCTACGGGCGGCCAGGGAATAATACTCCTCCTTGTATTCCCCGGCGGGGTCCACGTATTCGGCACGCAGCAGGGCCTCCTGGTCGTTGGGGTTCTGCACCAGGACGTAGGTGTGGAAGCCCGGCCCGGTATAGCCCTCCGCCAGGTACCACACCTTCTCCCCCCCGGGCTCCGGATACCAGTCGTCGTCGGGGGAAGGCCCGGGTTCAGGCCCGGGCTCGGGTTCCGGCCCGGATACCGCGCTCTTTATCGCCGCGTAGGCGTCCACTTTGCCGTTGCCGTATTCGTTGTCGAATCCCGTGGCGCCCAAGTCCACCGCGCTTTTTTCGAGCGCGTCTTTCACCGCCTGCGGGGAATACCCGGGGTTGGCGGCCAGGACAAGGGAGGCGCAGCCCGCCACCACCGGGGAAGCCATGGAGGTGCCGCTCATGGTGCCGTAAGTGCCGGGAATGGTGGACAGGATGGACACCCCGGGCGCGGTGAGGTCGATCTCCGGTCCCCGGCACGAGAAATATGCCAGGTTATCTTTGGAATCCAGCGCCCCCACCGCTATGGCGTGCTCGCATGCGGCGGGGTAGTTGACGCTGGAACCGCTGTTGCCGGCCGCCGCCACCACCACCGCTCCCAGGTTGTAAGCGTAGTTCACCGCTTCTTCGAGGGTATAGGAGTAGTCCGGGCTGCCCAGGCTGAGATTTATGACCTTGGCGCCGTGGTCCGCCGCGTAGCGGATGCCGGCCGCCACGTCGGAATCGTACCCTGACCCCAGAGCATTGAGCACTTTGACGGGCAGGATGCGCGCTCTCCAGTCCACCCCCGCCACGCCGGTGGAGTTGTTGCTCACGGCGGCGGCGATGCCCGCCACATGGGTGCCATGGCCGTTGTCGTCCATGGGATCCGAGTTGCGGTCCACGAAGTTGTAGCCCGTGACGCATCTGTCCTTGAGGTCGGGATGGGTGTAGTCGACCCCCGTGTCTACCACCGCTATGGTCAATCCGCTGGAGCCCGTGGTCACGTCCCAGGCTTCCGGGGCGGAGATGGAGGGCAGGTGCCACTGCTCGCCGTAACGGGGATCGTCGGGGGTTGCGGAGACGGTCACCACATGGTCGTCCTCCACGAAGGCGGCGAAGGAGAGGGAGGAGAGCGACTCCTTGAGGCGCGGCAGATCCGGCACCTCCGGGAGGCGGAGGCGCGCTACCCTGGGCAGGATCATCTCAGGGCCCTCCCAGGAGGAGAGCCCCGGCGACAGCTTTTGCAACGCCGAGCGCAAAGCCTGAAGCTCCGCGACGCCGGGCGCTTCCTTGAAGCCTACCAGGATGCGCGCCGACGTACCGCCGGGGCCGGTAGGCGGGGCTGAGAAACAGGGCGAGGCGGTGGAGAGGATAAGGAGGGCGGCGAGGAAAAAGATCAAGGCGGGGAAGAGCCAGCCTCCAAGGTAAACTCGTGTCCTCACTTCTCGCGCACCTCTTCGCATCTCAGATAAGAAAGCCTTCGTGGGCAACGTTTTCGCGCTCTTCCCCGCAATCTGATAATCGGAGAGCGAGAAGGTCACCTTGAGGAAGCGTAGATTGATTCGGCAAGCGCGAAAGTATGATTTTCGTACTACTGGCCGACCGCCTGTCGCGGGGCCGCGCTGTGGCGGCGAAGGCGCAGCGGCTCGCCGCAAGCTCGTGTGGTGAGGCAGGTCATGGCAGGGATCCGGCCCCGGCAATAGCATTGGATTTGAGAAGGAAACCCCTCCAAGGCTATAGAGGCCGGTCATGAGGGGGCTCTCTGGGAAGATGTCAAGGAGGCGGGTGAAGATGCCCATCATGCAATACAGGTGCGAGGATTGCGGAGCGCGTTTCGACGCCTTTTCCCGTAGTGAGGGGGAGGCGCGGACGGCGGTTACCGCATGCAGGAAGTGCGGCTCGAGGAGGGTGAAGAGCTTGTTCTCGCTCATCGGGGAAGGTGGGCCGAAACGGACTTTGATCCACCTGGGATGCGGCGAATGCGATTCATGCGAGGCCTGTGAGGGAGGTTCCGCGTGCGGGTACGTATAGCTTGCCCGGGGGACGCGGCGGTTGCGATCCATGCCGGGGGCGGGTCGAGTAGGAGTTGCGGCGAAAAAGGCCTTCCAGGGCGGAGGAGGAACCGGATAGAGGGATAATCAGGAAAGGAGATAGCCGATATGCCTATTTTTGAGTACAGATGCGAGGAATGCGGGAATCGCTTCGACGCTTTTTTTCGGCGTGCGGAGGAAGCGGAGGAGAAGTCGCCGGCCTGCGGCAGGTGCGGCTCGAGCCGGGTTAAAAGGCTTTTCTCCGTTATAGGCCTGGGTGGGTCGGAGAAGCTTTCGAGGGCCGACGCGTGCGGCACTCGCTCCACGTGACGGCCCTGGTAGGGTCCGGTCGGGACCCGGGAAAGCTCTCAGTAAGAAGTCTGCGACTCGAAGGATAGGCGCTATTACGGGGGCGTATACCGGAAAAAGGCCTGAGCGAGGGGGGCGTTGCGGTTCTCGTGGCCGCGAAAGGTCGCCGATTGCTGAAACCACCTCGTTCTCGCGCAGGTACTCACGCCATATGGTGACCAATGGAGGTTGATGAGCGCATGGAATGGTTGGTACCGTTGCTCATCGTCCTGGCCTGGGTTTTCCTCAGCGTTTTCCTGCTGCCCAGGATGGGGGTGCCGACGTGAATGTCGGCAGCATGCCGCGTGCGGCAAAAAGAGCCGGAAACGGAGGGGGAGCCCGAGGCCTCGATGGGCAAAACGGGTCCCGGGCAAACGGGTCCCGGTCGGGATGAACCCTGAGGCTCCCCGTATCCCTGGCTCCTCGGCAAAGGCGTCCGCTCTAGGGAAGGCAGGGCGAAGCGGTCAAGAGGACGCTCATCCCCTGAGGGCGGCCTCGGCGGCGTCGATGCCGCTGCGCAGGGAGCCGTCCACCGAGGGCATGTTGAGGTATTCCCCCGCCAGGAAAAGCCCCTTGACGGCGCGGTAATGCTCGCGCTTCAGGCGCAACATCTCCCTCAGCATGCCGGGTGGCGATAGGCATACCGCCTCGTCCCAGCGGTAGATCTCGGAGAACAAAGGCTCCTCCGGCATGGAGGGGATGAAGCGCCTTATCTCCCCCTTGAGGCGGCTGAAGACCTCGGCGTCGCTCATGGCGTTGAGCTCGAAGGCGTGCCTTCCGAAGGTGAAGCAGTGCACCATCCCCCCGCCGGGAGGGGCGTAGTGGGGAGACTTTATGGAGTTGTCCGTGAACCCGGCCATGGAGGTACCAGCCAGTCGCGGCAGCCCCACCGCGTACCACCCCTCGGGAAGGAGGCGCTTCTCCAGCCCGAACATCACATGACAGCAGGCGCTGTAGGTCACCTTCTCCATGGGCCTGCGCATGGCCTCGGGAAGGTCGGGCATGAGGCTGAGGGCCTTGGTGGCGGTGGTGGTGCATATCACCGCGTCCGCGTCCATGAAACCATCGGCCGTCTCCACCCCCTTGACCGCACCGCCTTCCAGGACCACGCGCTTGACGGGGGTGGAAAGGCGTACGTTGTCCGCGCACTCCTGGTACAGGCGCTCGGCAAGGGAGCCTATGCCGCGCTTGAGGGTGAAAAGGCCGTTCAGGGAGTACCATAACAGGGTGAGGCCGTATCCTGCCCCCACCTCCTCCGGCTCCCCCAGGGTGAGGCATGACGCCACCGGCTGGAGGAAATACTCCAGCACCTCCTCGCCGCCCCGGCGACGCGCCAGGTCCGAGAGGCTCTCGTCGTCAAGGTCCAGCATGTTCTGGTAATCGATGAAATGGAGGTCGCGGCGTCGTCTCAGGACCAGGGGCATGATGCGCGCCACCTGCAGCATCCCCTTGGGGGAGAAGAGGCGGAAGCGCATCAGGTCGGCGCGGTCGCGCCACAGCGCCCTGGGGTCGAGCCCGGCGGTGATGGGATTGAGTTTGCCGTTCTTCCAGATAGCCACCTTGAAGGGGAAGGGGACGACATCGTCACCCAGGCCCAGCTCACGACAAACGGCGAAGGTGGTGTCGTAGAACTTGAAGAAGAACTGCGCCCCCAAATCCATGGTGTAGCCGTCGCGGCGGGCGCCCACGATACGACCGCCGGCGGTGTCTTTGGCCTCCAGGGCGAGTACCTCCGCCCCCCTCTTGCGCAGGGTGAGGGTAGCGGCCAGACCCGATGTCCCAGCTCCGATCACGATCACCCTCATGGCTTCCCTCCCGAATAAAACCAAGAACGTATGTATGGGCCAGACAATTATAGCAGGGAGCCCGAGGCGCCGGATGAACGGAGCTGTCGGTTGGCTAGATTGCCGGGGCGTCTTCCCATGGGCGCCCTTGAAAATGGGGCCGGAGCTCCTTATGAACTGGAAAAGGCACGCGGAAGAAGTCCCTCTATCAGGGAAAGCTGACTTGGAGGCTAGGCAGAAGCTGCGTTGGAACCGAGCTGTCGGTCGGGGCGGGAAAAAACGCGCGAAGGAAGGCGGTGATACAAAAGCGTAAGGGGCCTGGTGCGGAGAAGCGAGACTTCAAGCATGGTTCAGGGTGCGGTGTATGATCACGCTCAAGTTGTGGATCAGGGCGTCCCGCTCCGCCTCGCGCTTGCCCTTCAGCCACTGCAGATTGGTGTATTCCAGCAGGTTCACCATAATGCGCGCCGCTATCTCCGGGTCGAGGTCCGAGCACAGGCCCCGGTCCAGGTGCTCGCGGATTTTTTTCTCCACGATGTTCACGAAAGGCTGGTTCAGGCCTTCCAGGGCCTCCCAGAACTCCTCGCTGTCCATGGCGGCGCGCACGATGAGTGGATGAATGGTGGCGTAACGGGAAAAGATCTCCATGACCCCGCGGATGACCTCCTCGACCTCCTCCAGCGTACGCATGGAGATTATGGAGGCGTCGCCCTCGCGGTACCATTCGAAGGCCTCGAACTCATCCACCATCTCCTGCAGAAGGTAGCGCAGGAGATCCTCCTTATTGTGGAAGTACAGCCAGAAAGTGCCGTGGCCGATGCCGGCGCGGGAGATGATCTCGGCCACCGTGGCCCCGTTGTAGCCCTTCTCCTCGAATACCTCCAGGGCCGCATTGAGGATGCGCCGCAGGGTTTCGCGGGAGCGGTCCTGGGCGAAGAGCACGCCGCGCGCGCCCGACTGTTTTTTCTTCCCGCCCATGCCTTCGCTCCCTTTTACTCGCGTTCGGAAAAGCTCTATGCCATTATGACTGACAGTCACAATTACCGTCAATTTCCACTCTTTTCAGACCTCTGCAAGAGCGGCCCCTTCCCGCCGTCGGATTTCCTGTTTTGCCAGGGTTGCGGGGTGCTTTTCGAATTTTTCCACCCCGAAAGCGCCCGCTGGGACTTTACGGTGTCTACGCGCTATTCCGGACGGCGCGGGACGGTTGCCTGCTCCCCCGCGGACTCGAGGTACGGCAGTCGATGTAATCTTATCGTAGGCTGGTCTTAGAAGGGAAAAGAGGAGATACCGACGATTTGACGGGGGCAGGGGAGCAATCTACAATGTTTGAGAAATGAAAAGCATGAAAGGCGCAAGCGCTTCGCGGGGCGGCCAGGGGGGCGTGGAGATCTTCGAAAACCTGGTCAAGGCGGTCTTCGTGTTCATCCATGAATACTACGGGGAATTCAACGCCGTGCTCCAGAAATACGAGATAAACTATTCGCA
>JACVJG010000075.1 GCA_015711875.1 Candidatus Solincola jinzensis
GACGGCATCATCTTCGTGCGCGATGCCCCTGGGTTAAGGCCCGGGTCTTGCAGGGATGTGAACATAGTATCCACGGAAGGGATAGACCTGCATGGCGTGGTCAAAGGATAGGCGGATAAAGCGTGGTTCTCCGGATATAAGCAACTGGAATCTGCCAAACGGCTTAAGCGTGTCGCGTATTCTGCTTGCGCCGGTGATAGCCATTTTTCTCAGGGACGACGACCGCACGCGCAATGCGGCGGCGGCGGCGGCGGTCCTGGCGGCTGCGGCAACCGATTTCCTCGACGGTCACCTGGCGCGGAAGCAGGGCAAAGAGACACGGCTTGGGCAGTTCCTGGACCCCCTGGCGGACAAGATATGCCTCTCCACAGCTTTCGTCATGCTTTCGGTGCGGAAAAGGCTTCCGGCATGGATACCGGCGTTGATCATCGGAAGAGAGGGGTTAATAACCCTTTTCCGGGTTTATGTCGGGAAAAGGGGGTCATCGGTTCCTGCGAGCATCTGGGGGAAATTGAAGACGAACGCGCAGCTGCTGGCGCTGTTGCTGGTGATAATGGAAAGAAGGGAGGAGCCTTACCTCTCTTTGGAGAAGGCAGCGGTGGCGCTCGCGGTGGCGCTGACCATATATTCAGGCATCGACTATATGATCAAGGCGAACAGGTACCTTACGGAACCAGAAGATGCGAGAGATTAGGACATGCTCGCTTTTGGCAGTGGGGGATGAGCTCCTGGACGGCAGGGTCGAGGAAAACAACTCCACGTTCATTTCCGATAGTCTGCGCTCCCTTGGTATCGAGGTGATCATGCGCGCTGTGGTGCGAGATGATATGGAGAACATAAAGGGAGCCATAAGGACGGCGCTGGCCATGTCGGATCTACTGGTGATCACGGGAGGGCTCGGACCTACCGCTGACGACCTCACGAGGGAGGCGGCGGCGGAAGCTCTGGGAGTCGGCTTGTTCAGGGATAGCTCCATCGAGAAAAAGCTGCGAGATTTCTTCGCGAGCATGGGCAGGGAGATGTCCGCCAGCAACCTGAAGCAAGCGGATCTGTTGGTGGGGGCGGAGCCACTGGAGGCGAGGTTGGGAACGGCTCCGGGCCAGTGGCTGCAGTATGGAGACAAGGTTGTGGTGCTCCTGCCGGGAGTTCCTCACGAGATGCAGGATATGGTGGAAAACGAGGTCGTGAAGCGCCTGTCGCCCATGGTCGCGGGACCGCGGGTGGAAAGCGCGTCACTTCTGGTGGCCGCACGTCCCGAGTCGGAGCTGGGGGAGGAGGTAGCGGAGGCCATAGCCGGCCTGGAAGGGGTAACGGCTTCCTTTCGCGTGGCGGAGGGAAGGATCGAGGTAAAACTCTCCTCACGCGGGGAAGGCGGCATTCTGACAGAGGCCGCAAGAAAGGTCAAGGAAAAGCTGGGAAGGTGGGTAGTGGCTGAGGGCGATGAGACACTTGAGGGCAACCTGGGCAGGGAGCTGCGCTCTCGAGGCCTCACCCTGGCGGTGGCCGAGTCGCTTACGGGAGGCATGCTTGGAGAGTGCATAACCTCCGTACCGGGAAGTTCAGATTATTTCAAGGGCGGCATTATCGCCTACGACTATGGCGCCAAGGAAAAGCTGCTGGGCGTGGAGCGTTCTTTGCTGCGTCGCCAGGGGGCGGTAAACGAAGAGGTCGCAAAGGCGATGGCTCGCGGGGTCAGGGAACGCCTGGAAGCCGACCTCGGAATAGCCGTGAGCGGCGTTGCGGGGCCGGGCGCGGGAGTAGAAAATGAGCCGCCGGGCACGGTGGTGTTCGGACTCAGTGACGGA
The DNA here is from genome assembly GCA_015711875.1 of Candidatus Solincola jinzensis. The sequence goes on from JACVJG010000075.1 coordinate 1,806, forward strand.
GACAGGGATCTGGCATGGAAATACCGCCTGCCGGGAGATCGTGAAAGGGTGCGCCGTTTCGCGGTCACGGTGGCATTGACCATACTCTTGATGTACGAACGGGACGGCGAAATAGGCAATGTGCGCTGACAGGCTTAGGCTGTTCGTGGCGGCGGATATTCCGCACGAGATTAAGATGGCCATCGCCGATGCCATTGCGTCCTTGAAGGAGGGTTCGCCGGGCGGAAGGTGGGTCAAGCCCGAGAACCTCCATATCACCCTGAAATTCATAGGGGAGTTCGAAAAGGAAGGCTTGGAGCGGCTAGCGAACGAGATACTGGCGGTTGCGAAGCGGTTCGCCCCCTTCGCTGTCTGCCTTGGCGGCTGCGGGGCCTTTCCCTCGCCTGCCCGAGCCAGGGTTCTTTGGATAGGCATGACGGAGGGAGGCGGGGAGGCCGCCGCGATTGCGAGGAAGCTGGACGCGAGGCTGGAGAAGGTGGGGGTCAAGAGAGAGAACAGGGATTATCGGGGCCACCTCACCCTCGCCAGACTCAAGAACCCGGTGGACTGCAGGGCGTTGCTCGAGGAGCTTGCCTCTGACGTGGTGGGCCTTGGACGGCTCTCGTTCAGGGTCGAGGGATTGACACTTTATCACAGTGTCCTCGGGCCTTCCGGGCCGGCCTATACGGTCTTGCGTGAATTCGCTCTGGAGGGAGGCGCTGGTGGGAAGGATTAAACTCGCGCCATCCATCCTGAACGCCGACTTCAGGGACCTCCGACAGGCGATATCGTACATACAGGACCTGGCTGACGCGGTGCACCTCGATGTCATGGACGGGAATTTCGTTCCCAATATAACCTTCGGTCCGTTGGTGGTGAGGGCGGTAAGGGAGCTCACTAGCATGCCCCTTGATGTCCATCTCATGATCGCTCATCCCGCTGAGTTCGTGGAGGACTTCGCAAAATCAGGAGCGGACTGGATATCCTTCCATGCTGAGGTAACCCGGCACCCCGGCGAGATCCTGGGGATGATACGGAACCTTGGGAAGCGAGCGGGAATAGTCATCAACCCCCAGACGCCCGCTGAGCGTATATTCGACTACCTGGAGATCATAGATTATGTTCTGGTGATGACGGTGATGCCCGGGTTTGGGGGGCAGAAGATAATCCACGAGGCGCTTGACAAAGTGGGGAAGATAAAAAAAGAGGCGGAACGCCAGGCATTGGCGGTAGAGGTGGAAGTGGACGGAGGGGTCAAGACCGAAAACCTTGGTCTGGTGCTTGAGGCGGGCACGGACATCGTGGTGGTCGGCTCATCCATATACGCTGCGCCGGACCCGCGTGCAGCGGCCAGGGAGATTCGCGAGGCCTTGGATGATTTCTCCCGTCGCAGCGCTTGAACGTCGTCGCGCCTGTCATGTTGGTTGCTGTAATTCTTTCGTGGGCAGGTCTAAGAAGGAAGAAGAGGAGAGACCACTCAATTCGCCTCGTGGACAATCATGGCAAAGGCTCCTATAATTCCTATTAGATAAATTGTAAAAAAGGTCTTCGGGGCAGGGTGAAAACCCCGACCGGCGGTGAAAGTCCGCGAGCCAGAGGCAGAGCCGGTGGAATTCCGGCACCGACGGTGAAAGTCCGGATGGGAGAAGACCTCCAGGCGGCCGAGCATTGGGCGCTGGGTTTTCTCCCGGCGCCCATTAATATGCGAGAGATAGATGATGGATGAGAAAGCGGACGAGAGGGGCTACATGAGGTTGGCGCTTGCCCTCGCTGCCAGGGGCAAGGGGATGACCCACCCCAATCCCATGGTGGGAGCGGTGCTGGTAAAGGACGGCAAGGTGATCGGAAAGGGATACCACAGGGGACCTCATACCCCTCACGCCGAAGTGGAGGCCATAGCGGAAGCAGGCGGTCTAGCGGAGGGGTCGGAGCTTTACGTCACCCTGGAGCCGTGCAATCACCACGGGAGAACGCCGCCATGCACGGAGGCGATTATCCGCGCTGGAGTGAAGAGGGTGATCATAGCGGCGAGAGACCCTAATCCTCATGTGGCAGGAGGAGGCGCGGAAAGGTTGGCGAACGCCGGCATCGAGGTGAGAGCGGGCTTGATGGAAAGAGAGTCCCGACGCTTGAACGAGGCATACGAGAAGCTGGTTACAAGCGGTTTGCCTCTGGTGCAGGTGAAGATGGCGGCAACCGCCGACGGCAAGGTTGCGTCCAGGACCGGCGTTTCACGCTGGATAACCGGCGAAGCGGCGAGGAAAGAGGTCCACCGCATGAGGAGGGAATGCGACGCGGTAATGGTGGGACGGGGGACAGTGACCATGGACGACCCCGAGCTCACCGTACGCATGGTCCCGCTGGGCCGCGCCCGGCCTCCTTTGAGAGTGGTGGTCGATTCACGCCTCTCAATCCCCGATGACTGCAAGCTTGCGAGGGGGGGCGATCCGAAGGTGCTTGTGGCGGTGACGCCACAACACGACCGCCGTAAAGGCGAGCGACTGCGCGCCAGGGGGGTAGAGGTACTCGAGGTCCCTGAACGAGAGGGGCGCGTGGACCTGAGGGAGTTGCTGCGGGTCCTGGGGGACAGGGGGGTAGCTCGATTGCTGGTCGAGGGAGGTCCCACCCTGGTAGGCTCATTGCTTGAGGAGAGGCTGGCAGATAGACTGACGCTGTTCTTGGCGCCGATGGTTTGCGGGGACATGGAAGCCAGGTCGTGGGCCGAGGGGAGAACGACGCTGGCCCCACAGGAGTCCCTCCCTCTGCGCTGGGAGCGAGTTCGCAGGTTGGGTGAGGACCTGCTTCTGGAGGCGGAAATAGGAGGAGCCTGAGACAATTGTTCACCGGGATCGTAGAGGAAGTCGGAAGGATAAGGGAGTTGAGGCGCCTGGGAAAGGAGGCGTCCTTGGCCGTATCCTGCAGCGAGATATGGAAAGACCTTACCATAGGCGACTCGGTGTCTGTAAATGGCGTGTGCCTGACCGTCACCGCTCATGGAGAGGGATGGTTCTCTGCCGACGTTTCCGAGGAGAGCCTTTCCCGCACCACCCTGGCGCAGGCATATCGCGGTATGGAGGTGAACCTGGAGAGAGCGCTGACGCCGAGCTCTCGCATGGGCGGGCACATCGTGCAAGGACATATCGACGGCGTAGGCACGGTGGAGGGCATAAGGCAGGTGGGTGAAGGCAGGGAATATGCTTTTTCATGTCCTCCTGAGATAAGGGGCTATCTGGTGGAAAAAGGCTCCATAGCGGTTGACGGCATAAGCCTTACCATCAGCTCTCTCAGCGATAGGGGGTTTTACGTGGCCGCCATACCGCACACCGTGGCGGAGACCAACCTCAGGGGGCTGAAGCCCGGCGATAAGGTAAACCTTGAGGTGGACATACTTGCCAAATACGTGAAGAACTACCTGGAACGGAGCGTTTCGGGAGGAAATCGGGATGAGAACGCGGATGCGCTTTACGAAAAGCTTTCGGAGGGAGGGTTCATATGATGAAGAACGGCGATGCACTAGAGAACCTGCAGGCGACGGAGACGGAAAGCCCCTTTGATACCATCGAGGAGGCCATTGAGGAGATACGCGCCGGAAGGATCATCATCGTGGTGGACGACGAAGACCGCGAGAACGAGGGGGATTTCCTTATGGCCGCGGAGAAGGTAACGCCCGAGGCCATTAACTTCATGGCCAAGCACGGCAGAGGACTGATATGCATGCCCTGTATTGCGCAGCGACTGGACGAGCTGGAAATCCATCCCATGGTCACCAACAACACCTCCACCCACGAGACCGCCTTCGCGGTCTCCATAGGGGCGAAGGGAAAGATCACCACCGGCATTTCCGCCTACGACCGCGCGGTGACCATACAGACGGTCATAGACCCCGCTACCCGGCCTGAGGATATATCCAAGCCCGGACATGTTTTTCCTTTGCGGGCGCGCGAGGGCGGGGTGCTCAGGAGGGCCGGCCATACCGAGGCGGCGGTGGACCTGGCCAGACTGGCGGGCCTTTATCCCGCGGGGGTCATATGCGAGATCATGAACGAGGACGGCACCATGGCCAGGGTGCCGCAACTGGCGGAGATAAAGAAAAGATTCGGACTCAAGATGGTGACCATCGAGGATCTCATACGGTATCGCAACCGCACCGAGACCCTGGTGAGACGCGTCGCTGAGGTGCGCATGCCCACCGCCTATGGAGAGTTCCGCGCCATCGGTTACGAGTCGCTTGTCGATGGCCGTTGTCATCTCGCGCTGGTGAAGGGCGACGTGGAGGGAAAAGAGAACGTTCTGGTAAGGGTGCATTCCGAATGCCTTACCGGAGACGTGTTCTCATCCCTACGCTGCGACTGCGGGGTGCAGCTGCGTCTTGCCCTGCAGATGATCGAGGAGGAGGGCGAAGGCGTTTTCCTTTACATTCTGGGGCACGAAGGCAGGGGTATAGGCCTCCCGCACAAGTTGCGTGCGTACATGCTCCAGGAAGAAGGCAGGGACACCGTAGAGGCCAACCTGGAGCTGGGTTTCCCTCCAGACGCTAGGGATTACGGCATCGGCGCCCAGATACTCTCCGACCTAGGGCTCACAACCATGCGTTTGCTCACCAACAACCCCGCGAAGAGAGTGGGTTTGGAGGGATACGGGCTGAAGGTGGTGGAACGCGTGCCCTTGGTGATAGAGCCTTGCGAGGAGAACTACGCCTACCTCAAGGCGAAGAGGGAGAAGTTGGACCACATGCTGGAGCTCTAGAAAGAAAGGAGACGCGGATGGCTGTTTTCGAGGGGCACCTGATAGCTACCGGGCTGAAATTCGCCATCGTGGTGAGCAGGTTTAATGAGTTCATCAGCACACGCCTGCTTGACGGGGCTCTGGATGCCCTGAAAAGGCATGATGCCGATATGGAAAACGTCGATGTAGCCTGGGTCCCGGGCTCTTTCGAGATACCCCTGGTGGCCTCCAAACTGGCTGGCAGCGGAAAGTATGACGCCGTGATCTGCCTGGGGGCGGTGATCAGGGGCTCTACCCCCCATTTCGAATACGTGGCCTCAGAGGTTTCAAAAGGCATAGCTCGCGTCAACCTCGACCAGGGGGTCCCCACGGTGTTCGGAATAATAACCGCGGATACCATAGAACAGGCTGTAGAGCGCGCGGGCGCCAAGCAGGGGAACAAGGGCTGGCAGGCGGCGCTGACGGCGGTGGAGATGGGGAACCTGCTCAAGGCCCTTAAATAGAAAGACGTTTGGTAAACGATCAGCCTGGCGCTACGGAACGGCAATGGCCGCATGATCACAGGGCGTCTGACCTTAGCAATGCGGCATCAGGGCATGCTCTGTCCGTGTGGCATGGCTCAAACGGAATTTGACCTCTGAGCTTGTTTCTGCCGAGTGGCGATTACCACAGTTTTCTTCAGTCTCTCCTTTCTTTCCCGGGCGGTCTATCTCGCAAGTCGCGTTAAGAGGGAGCGGCGGGAGTGCCGATAATTAGATCTGAGAACCAGCGTTGGAGATGCGCGCTTGCGAGAGGTCGGGATGATAAGCAAGTCTGCGATAGATAGCGTCGGCAAGGTTGCCGACCGCCTGCGTTTCGCGTTAGCGGAGCAGCTCAAGGACACGGGGTACGACGTTAGCGCGGCCCTGGACTCCTTAGCACTCGCCCTGGCCCATGTTCTAGAGACCGCTTGCGAGGAAGAGGGCGCAAGATGGATAAAACGCCTTGAGGAGTCGGCGAGCTCGCTTTTCCTTTCTGAGGTGAGCGGATGTGACTTGATGGACGCGATAACGAAGGCATCTGAGGTGGTCCTCCAGGGAACGAGGGGGGATGGCTCCGCTCTGCATGCCCTGCTGCGCGCGCATCGAGCGATCATGCAGGCGAGGGAGAGGATGGAGCGAGAGCGAAGGGAGGAGCTGGAGAGGCGCCTCCGTGAAATAGACGGGTTCCCGGACACCATAGCCGCCACCCTCGACCCGCCTACTTTGGCGAGAATGGGCCTCGAGAGATTGCGGGAGATGACGGGGGCGGCGAGCGCGTCCCTTTTCATCTACCAGGAGAGAGGCGTTTACCGCTGCGAGCAAAGGACGTCCGGAAGCGCCGGGGGCATGGAACTGGTGCTCACGGGACGGGCGGAGGAAGCGCTGGTGAAGGAGAAGGGCGTGTACGTTGGCGATGATAACGGAGAACAAGGCATACTTCTTGACGGCATGAGGGTAGATGGATCCGGAAAGACCTTTCTTCCCCTCGTGGTGCGAGGAAGGACGACCGGCTTGATCATGCTGGAGAACGAGCATGGCGACGTTCGTCTGGACGGCGACTCTTTGATGCTGGCGCGGCGTTTCGCGGGTCGCATGGCGGTGGCGCTTGAGAACGCGGGTCTACACTCCCGGGAGCAAAGGAAGATAAGGGAGACGGTGGCGTTGCTCGAGCTGACCAGGGCCATTAATTCCACCCTGAACCTTGAGGAGGTCCTGGCCAAAGTGGCGCGTATGAGCGTCGATCTTTGCGGCGTCACGGAGTGCGTGGTCTATATCTGGGATTCAAAAGGAGACCTGTTTTTACCGGGAGCGCGCTGCGGATTCCTTGCTGAGTCGGGGGAGCATGGCGGACCGCGTATCTTCAAGCCTACGCAACTCGATGAGCGGCACGCGCATGCTTTGAACGCAGGTGAGGCGGTGCTTGTAGAAGCATGCGAGGTGGAGGCCTTCTTCGATCGACAGTGCATGGCCGAACACGGTGTGGTACAAGTGTTTCTCCACCCCCTGAGCTCCAGGGAGCGTCTCACGGGCATCATGGCCCTTTTCTATCCGGCCGCTAAGGGCGACGGTCCGGGATGGGAGGACAGAGAACTCATCGCGGCTATTGCCGCTCAGGCTTCCATGGCCATCGAAAACGCCTTTCTATACGAGGATATAGAGAGGAGTTACTACTCGACGATAAAGGCGCTGGCCAGGGCGATCGAGGTAAAAGATCCCTATACCCACGGCCATTCCGAGCGGGTCACGGAGTACGCCTTGATGATAGCGGACGCCATGCGCCTGGATGAGAGGGAGAAGCAAAAGCTTAAATACGCCGCCACTCTTCATGACATAGGAAAGATCGGCATCGCCGGCAGGGTGCTCAATAAGCCGGGCGCACTCACGGAGGAGGAGTACTCCCACGTGAAAACACATCCATTGCTCGGTGACAGCATCATCGAGCCGGTGGATTTTTTGCAGGAGCCTCGCCCCATCATCCTGCACCACCATGAACGTTACGACGGCAAGGGTTACCCAGAGGGTTTGAAGGGAGAGGACATCCCCCTTTGCGCGCGCATTCTATCGGTGGCCGATGCCTTTGAGGCTATGCGTTCGGACCGTCCTTACCGCAGGGCACTGCCTCTGGGGGAAGCGGTGGAGGAGTTAAGGCGCAACGCGGGCACACAGTTCGATCCGGCGGTGGTGGAGGTGTTCCTGTCAGTCCTGGAAGGTTACGGAGGTGATCCGGTAAACAGGTGATGCTGAAGGGAGGGCAAGGTCGCCTGTGTTACGTTTCTACGCGGAGAAAAAGCTCTGTTTCGCCTATAGGATGGGGTAAAGTGCCGCGTGTGTGAGGTTTCTTTTGTTCGACGACTAATCCATGGGTGGCTTGATATTTTAAAAAGCGAGTTAGAACGCAGAATCACTAAACCAGAAACAACAATAGAAGAAATTATTGAGGAAATCAGTCAAATTTTAGCCAACAAATTTTAGTCTTTCAC
>JACVJG010000076.1 GCA_015711875.1 Candidatus Solincola jinzensis
CGGCTACCTCGACCCGGCCATACTTGCGGGCGTGCTCAACAACAACGGCGACTTCGTGGGCGACCTCATCTCCAACCTCTCCACCACCATGGTGCGCGATATCGTGAACAACCTGGATCCCGCCTGGGTAGGCGATCTCATGGATGAGTTGCGCCTGAACGCCATGGCTTCCATCGCTAACCTCGTAAATCTCCCCGAGACAGCGGCGTTCCTCAATGCGTTGCTGCCACAGCTCAACACCCAGAACATCGCCGGCATCGTGAACAACAACGGCGCATGGCTTTCCGACCTGGCTGGACGGCTAAACGCGGGCACCCTGGCCGGCGTGGTCAACAATAACCCGGCTCTTACCACCGGCCTCATCACGGGCCTTAACGCCACTACGGGGCAGGCGGCTGCGTCCGGTATAAATGCCAACGCTCCGCTCCTCCAGGCGGTTTTGGACAACCTCAATCCGACCGTCCTGGCCACGGCGGTCAACAACAACTCGGCCCTCGGGGCGGGCAACACCCTGATAGAAAACCTGCTCCCCAACCTAAACGCCAATACTGCGAGGGCAACCGCCAGGGGCCTCAACAACAGCGGCTCCTTCATCCAGGAGCTTCTCGCCAACCTCAATCCCCAGGTGCTGGCGGCGGCCATCAACGCCAACGGCGCATTCATCAACGGACTCATCCAGCACCTTAACCCGGTGGTGCTGGCCAATGCCATCAACGCCAACGGCACCTTTGTCACCAACCTTATAGGCGCCCTTGACCCCAACGTGCTGGCGGCGGCTATCAACGCCAACGGCGCCTTCATGACCAACCTCATCGGGGCGCTCAACCCCACGGTGGTAGCTGCGGCCATCAATGCCAACCAGGGTTTCATCACCAGCTTGCTGGGTGCCCTTGACCCGCAAGTGCTGGCCAATGCCATCAACGCCAACGGCACTTTCATCAACAACCTGGTTGGCCACCTGGACGCCTCGGTCATCGCGGGGGCTGTGAACAGCAACCAGACCTTCGTCACCAACATGGTCACCAACCTGTCGCCCAGCGTGCTGGCCAACGCCGTGAACGCCAACGAGGCATTCCTCACCACCCTGCTCACCAACCTGAATACCCAGGTGCTGGCCAACGTCCTCAACTCCAATTCGGTGAGGAACTGGCTTACGGACGTGGTCTCGAGACTGAACCCTGTTCAGGTGGCCTACATAGTCAACAACAACCAGGCTTTCGTGACCAACCTGGTGTCGAACCTGAATGCGGCGACGCTGGCGGGAGTGATCAATTCCAACGGGGCTTTCCTGAACAACCTGCTGGCCAACCTGTCCCCGACGGTGATCGCGGGCGCGGTCAACACCAACCAGACTTTCCTGACCAACCTGATAGCCAACCTCAATGCCAATGTGCTCGCGGGCGCCATCAACGCCAACGGCACCTTCCTGACCAATCTCATCGGGGCGTTGGATACCAACGTGCTTGCGGGAGCCATCGCCGGGAACCCGGCATTCCTCACCAACCTTATCCTCAATCTGGGAGGTCCGAGCCACAGCGACCGTGGCCAGGCGCTAGTCAATGCCTTGAACGCGACCGGGGTGGACATGGACAATGACACTTCGCCTATAACCTTCTTTGATCAGTTCGTTCTCCTGTTGCACTCTGACCTTAACGTTCTTGGTTTGGGCCATCATATTCGTGGGAAGATCGAAGGCTTCTACTGGGATGCCAACGGAGGCGATCCGTAAATCGACTCAATCCGCGGCAAGGAAGCCGGCGCTTTCTGCCGGCTTCCTTGTTTAAGGGGGCAGGGAAAAGTGGAACTTGGACGTGGTCGACCTTCGAGCACGCCGTTCTTATCTCGATTGGCATGAACTCGAACGAATGCACACAATCATGTCGTTGGATTCAATCTCGGAAAGGTAAAATTCTGCTGAGAGATTGACAATGCTATCCGGAAATTCAGGAAGGCGTGAGGGTATATGGAATCCGGGATCGCAACGAGCAAGAACAACGGGTTGCTGGCCGCCAGCACCCTCTTTCTGTGCTATATTCTCTTATGCTCGAGCGTTAGTGGGTGCGGAGCTGGAAATCAATACGAGAAGTTGGTAAATATAGACACTTCTTTTCGTGAGGGAAGCAGTAATATCATGGAGGCCACCGCGGTGATATCTGCTTTGGGGGAATTCGATTTCAACAACGCAGGGTTTTACGAACGCGCGATAGCGGAGGTGAGGTCCAGCAGAGATGCAGCGGGCAAGGTGCTGAAGAGTAGCGAGGAACTAGCGGGTTATTCCTACAATGGGGAGCTGCAACGACTCGGTGGATACTTGGCGACGTATTTGGACCAGGTCAAGGCCGCTCTGGATGAAATGGAGGCGATATATGATGGTATCGAGAAGCTCTTAAACGCTATTGAGCCCATATTGAGAGAGGAAGCGGTGATCACGCAACTCGAGGCGCCGCAAAGCGATGCGGAGTGGATGGAAAGGCTGAAACATCTGGATGCAGCCCTCGAGGCTTCCCTATCGGAGTTGCGCTCCGTTAACGTACCGGAGAAACTGGATGAAATGGAAGCATTTTTCCTCGAGCTTCTAACCACTATGCAGGAGCTGGTAAGAGAGATATTGAACGCGTTTGGAAGTCGATCAACCGGTGAAATGGTTGAAAACAACCCCCATTTCGCAAGGATCCAGAGCATCTTAAACGATTATCCATACATTATCGATAATCTGCGATCGAATCTGAACATTTATAATATCGACAAAAGCATAGAAGCAGTCGAGCTCGAGATAAATCGTCTATTCCTTGAGAAGGGGCATTGACAATGGCAACAATGCTCTGTATGAGCTCGCGAAGCCATATACTGTGGTAAAAAACACCAGGTGGAGAATAAAAAGGACGGGAAGATAAAGGGATTCGATTTTGAGAAACGTCTGGAGAAAAGGGTACTTGTCTTACCTGTCCTGTACGCGACGGGCAATAATGTAGGCAGGATGAAACCGCCGGCGCTGCTCCGCTAGCAACCCGGCATGCTTTTGATCGAGTGAGACATAGATTAATATGGAAAAGGTGAATATAATCCTGAAATAGGCGGAATCGGAGGTGCGTTCTTGAGCTGTCCCAGGCATCCCGGCAAGCGCGTGGTGTCGGAGTGCAGGGAGTGTGGGTCCGGTTTCTGTATCGAATGCGTGCGAGAGACCGACCAGACCACTCTCTGCCCCGATTGCCTGCGCCGCCGCAGGGGCGAAATAGAGCGGGAATTGTCGCAACCAGTGGAAAAGGAGGGGCGGGCTGCTGCCAGGATGGAGCGTGGCTTGCAGCCTTCAGGCGTGATTCCTGGGAAAAAGGAAGACGACAGCACGTTGCCCGGCGGCGATTTTCTAGCCCAGGGACCGGATGAGGATTTCAGCCTGCTGGAAGCAAAGAAGGGTGCGGGCGGCCCAAAGCGCTGGTTGGGAAGGAAAACCGGGCGGAGGGCCCGAAATAAAGCGGGCACCGCTGCTGAGCCCGAAAAGGGGGTGCGTGAAGCCGCGCATGCGGCCCCGCGCAGGGAAAGATCGGCGGGGGAAGGAAGGGCGGCCGATATCGCCGGCGGTCGAGGAGCGGAAGAAGAGGACGCATCGGCTGCGCGCCGCGTAAGGAGGGCTGAAGGGCGGCGGGCCGTGAAACCGGCCCGCGAGGAAGCGGACACCCCAGAGGATGATCTCCTGCGCGACGTGGTCTCCACCCTGCTCGCGCCGGAAGGAGAAGCCGCACAGATGCAGGTTTCCTCCGCGGAGGCGGTGGAGGCGCCGGCGCGAGCGCCCGTGGTAAAGCCCGCGAGGGCGCGCAGGAAAAGGGAGCGCGCCACGAGGGAGGAAAGGGCGGAGCGTTGGGCGTTTCTAGCTCAGCCGCGGTCTTCGGAGTACACCATGATCGCGCTTTCCTGGTGGCGGGCCGCCCTCTTCATCGCCGGGGTTCTCCTGGGTGGAGCGGTATTATGGGCGGTGCTCAACGCATACCTTATCCCCAGGGACACCGAATACGGCGCCTTGGCCATCGTCATCGGTGTGCTCATCGGCCTCGCTTTCTGGTGGAAGGCGGGAAGGAAGCATGGTACGAAACTCGCCGTGCAGGCGTCCCTGGTGACCTTTTTCGCTCTTTTCGTGGGAGAGTTCCTGCACTGGTTCCTGATCATCGTCAAGAACGAGGCCTTCCGCACCATTTTCTTCGACCTGGTCTCCTTTAAATTCATCTGGGAGAACGGCGCGGAGATAATGAGAAACGTGGTAGAGGCCATGTTCCCCACCGGCTTCCTGTTGCTGCTCATCCTGCCCACCTTGGCCGCTTTCATCATCGCCTTCGGGATGCCGCCCATACCGGAGGTGTTCATGCAGTTCTGGCGCGCCCTGCGGGGAGGAAGCGAGGAGGGAAGGGAAGCAAGGCATGGCCTGGAGGGTTAAGGAAAGCGACCCCGCCAAAGCCCTGGCGGTTATAGAGGTCGAGGGCGTGGTTGATTCCACCAATGTGGAGGAATTCTTTGGTTTTATTAACTCAGTCTTCAAGCAGGGCTTCAAAAGCATGGTCCTGGACATGGCTTTTACCAGCTATCTTTCGAGTGGAGGGCTCTCGGTGATCGCTGACGCCTACAAGCGGGCGGAGGGGCTGGGGGGCAAACTGGTGATGGTGCACGCCTCGGAGATGGTGCGGGACCTTTTTGAGGTGGCGCAGCTCGACCGCATCATCGAGTTCTACGACGAGCTGGAGCAGGCCAAGGAGGCTATGGGCTGATCGCTACCAGCCAGACCACAGGGCCGGTCAGATGGCCACCACGCGCATGACCTCTTCTATGGAAGTTATTCCCATCTTTACCTTGAGGAAGCCGTCATCACGCATGGTCAGGAGCCCCTCCTCCTTGGCCTGCTTCATGATGACGGTGGCGGATGCCTCCTTGACCGTGAGGCGCTGTATCTCCTCGCTCATGGGCATTACCTCATAGAGGCCTATGCGTCCCTTGTACCCCGTCCCGCTGCACTTGGCGCAGCCGTTCTCGTTGGCCTTGTAGAGTATGAGGTCGCCGTTATCCCCGTCCATGGGGAATTGAAGGGTCCTGAGCACGTCAGGGTCAGGCTCGTAAGGAACTTTGCAGTTGGGGCAGAGCTTGCGCACCAGCCTCTGAGCCATCACGCAGTTGACAGCCGAGGACACCAGGAAGGATTCCACGCCCATCTCGATAAGGCGTGGAAGAGCGCTGGGGGCGTCGTTGGTGTGCAGGGTAGATAGGACGAGATGGCCGGTCAGGGCGGCCTCGATGGCCGTTTTGGCCGTCTCGCGGTCGCGGATCTCGCCCACCATGAGGATATCGGGCGAGGTACGCAGGATATTGCGCAGGGCATTGGCGAAGGTAAGCCCAGCCTTGGGGTTCACCTGCACTTGGTTGATGCCCGGGAGGCGGTACTCCACTGGGTCTTCGACCGTGGTGATGTTCTTCTCCTCCGTGTTGAGCACGTTCAGGGTGGCATACAGCGAGGTGGACTTCCCCGAACCGGTAGGCCCGGTCACCAGCAGGGCGCCGTGGGGCTGGGAAAAGGCCTTGCGGAATTTTTCCAGGGGCTCGGGGAGGAAGCCCAGGTCCTCCAGGCGTAGCAGGATGCTGGACTTATCGAGTATTCGCATGACCACCTTTTCGCCATAAACGGTGGGAAGCACGGCGACACGGAAGTCGATGGCCTTGCCGTTCTGCACCATGCCGAAGTGCCCATCCTGGGGAATGCGTCGCTCGGCGATGTTGAGGTCAGAGATGATCTTGATGCGCGAGACGATGCCCTGGTGGATGTTCTTGGGCACGCGCTTGATCTCCTGGCAGACACCGTCTATGCGGTAGCGGATGAGGACCTCGTTCTCCCTGGGATCCACGTGGATGTCGCTGGCGCCGCGGTTGATGGCCTCGGCGATCATAGTGGTGGTGAAGCGCACCAGGGGAGTGTCGTCCACAACTCCCGAGATCCCCTCCACTTCCTCGTCCAGCTTGCCCTCCAGCGCCTCCTCCACCACGTCGGTGTCGAGGTGGTAGTAGCGCTGGATGGCGTTTATGATGTCCTCCCTGGCGCTGACCACCGGCTTTACCTCATACCCCGTACTCAGGCGGATATCGTCCAGGGCGTAGATGTTGGTGGGATCGGCCATGGCCACCACCAGCTTGCCGTCCTCGAAGTCTATGGGGATGCAGTTGTAACGTTGCGCCGTTGACTCCTCTATGGAGGTGGTGGCCTGGATGTTTATCTTGTATTCCAGCAAATCCACGTACTCAAGGCCCAGCTCGCGCGCGATGACCTCAGCTAGCTGGTTCTCCTTCACGTAGCCCATCTCCAGGAGAACCCGGCCCAGCGAGGAACCCGATTCCTTCTGGCGCTCCAGGGCCGCCTCGAGCTGTTGCTCGGTTATTACTTTGTTTTTCAGTAAAAGTTGGGACAACCTGTCGGTTGCCGAAGGCATCCCTCACCCTCCTCTCACAGGGGTGTTTAGGCGATATGTTGCCTCGATCTACTGTGGAGAAAGGCCACGATCGCCATCCCCGCTTGTTTTTTATCATATGATTAATCGGCGTTCGGATGAAGATTCTATATATCCGTTTATATCCGTTTGCCTCCCGCGGCGGCTTGTGGGCGTGTACGTACGTGGTGCCCCCAGCTCTTTACCCGCGGTCTTCTTTCGGACGCAGGGATTGCACGAAGTCGCGGTAGACACACTCGAGGTTTCCGCAGGTGAAGCACTCCGTGCTCAGGTAACGGTCGCCGCGGTCGGGGAGGATGACCACGATGCGCCCTGAGTCCATCTCCTCCGCCACCTGCAGGGCGGCGTGCACCGCGGCGCCCGAGGAGATGCCCACGAAAAGGCCCTCGATGTTTGCGAGCACACGCACGGTATTGAAGGCACAGCCGTCCTCGACGTTGACCTTCTCGTCCATGATGGAGGGATCGAGGATAGGGGGCATGAACTCCTGCAGGTTGCGCAGCCCCTGGATAAGGGAGTTGGGGTAGGGTTCCACCCCCACGATGCGCAGGTCAGGGTAAGCCTCCCGCAAGCGCTTGCCCACCCCCATGATGGTACCACCGGTTCCCAGGCCGGCCACCAGCACGTCAATGCCCTCCACCTGCTGGAGGATCTCCACCCCCGTGCCCTCGTAATGGGCCCTCACGTTATCGGGGTTGGCGTACTGGTTGGGGTGGTAATAGGAGGGGTCCTTCTCCAGCTCCATCGCCTTGGCGATGGCGCCGTTCATCCCCTCCGCCGCGGGGGTGAGGACCACCTCCGCACCGAAGGCCTGCATGACGCGCCGCCGCTCCACGCTCATGGACTCGGGCATGATGATCTTCAGGCGGTAACCCTTATGCGCCGCCACCATGGCCAGGCCGATGCCGGTGTTGCCGGAGCTCGCCTCCACGATCACCTTGTCGGGGGTCAGCTCGCCACGCTCCTCCGCCCCCTCGATCATGTACTTGGCTATGCGGTCCTTCACCGAAGAGCAGGGGTTGTAGCCCTCCATCTTGGCGAAGATCTCCACCCGCGGGTTGCGGGGGACCACCTTGGTCAGGCGCACCACGGGAGTGCGGCCGATCATCTCCAGGGGGTTGTCGGCACAGATCATGGTACCTTAGCTTCCTTTCCGTCATCGCCCTGCCGGGCCGGCCCTGACGGCTGCTTTGCCGTGACGTTGGCCGGATACCCGCATTATATCCCATGCGCTCCCCGAGGTCAGTCGCTGTGGGGTGCCTTGGATCGCCGTGAGGTGCTCACCGGGGTGGCGCATCGAAAAACGAACGCCTGGCATGCCGCCGAGCGGCCAGAGAACTCGATGCGATCCCGCCGGAGCGACTTCTGGGAAAAACACCTTTCCATCCTCCTGGGAACGAGGGGGCGCGACGCGGTCCCTAAAGGGAGGCGCGGTCGGGACGCGTTCCTGATATCCTATTGCCGTTCCCATCCAGGCTTTACCGGTCGTGTCAAGGAGGAGGCATGTGGAGGGCGATCACGGGCAGGGTAGTGGTGATAAGCGATACCCATTTCGGCGACGCCGGAGCCTTGTTTACGCGGGGGGATCTCGTAAGGGGTTTCCTGTCGGAGCTGGATGAGCTGGGGGATGTCGATCTCCTGATCCTGCTCGGGGATATATGGGACCTGTGGCGGACCCGGCTTTCATCCGCGGCCGCGTCAGGGGCGGTGTTCTTCCGCGAGCTGGCGGCTTGGGGGGGCACGCGTGAGCTGGTGTTGGTCTGCGGCAACCACGATCACCACGTGTGGTCCTTCCACGAGGAGTCTTGGGAGCGCCGAGGGGCGGGTTGGGAGGAGGCCGGAGAGCTGTCGCTGGTGATCGGGCCGCGGCGGGAGGGCGAGGAGCCGGTATGCGCGGTGGAGGGAGTTCCCTTATGGATGCGTTACCCCTTCCTGGCTCTGGAAGCGAACGGCAAGTCGGTGTTGCTCATGCACGGCCATCATCTGGATTTCTTCAGCCGTTCCTTCTGGTGGGCCAAGACGGCTTGGCTGGCCAGACTCATCCTCAAGGGCTCGCGCGGCATCGCCCTTTCCGATATCGACCGGTTGAACAAGCCGTTCTTCGAGTTGTTGACCTGCACCTCCCGCGTACCCGAGATAAGCTCATGGGAATACCGTTTCTACGGCGCGCTGCGTTTTTTCGCCCGCCTGCTGCGCTTTCAATCCGGTAGCGGGTCCAGCCCCCGCCGTTTCACCACCCTGGAGGAGAACGCCGCCGAGATAAAAGAGTTGTTGCTCGACCTGCTGCCGGGTTACATACCGGATCTCTTCGTGTTCGGCCATACTCACAACGCGGGATTGGGGGAGGTGGAGGCGGGGCAAAGGAGAGTGCTGGTTGCGAACAGCGGCTGTTGGCTGGACGATTCCGAAGGGGGCACCGGCATGACCTACCTGGTCCTCGACGAAGGCGTCCGCCTGCGCCGCCTCGGCGATTGGGAGGTGCGCATGGAAAATATGAGAACTGCCAATGCCGGCGCCAGTGCCAGATCGCTTGTGGGTGATAGTGAATCGGCGCGGGAAACATGAGAGCGGCGGCACGAGGACGGGAATTGGCGGTTCGAAGGGCGGCAGGGCTTTAATCGATCGGGGAATATGCCTGCTGATTGGGCGACATGGTCGATGATGCCGGGGGTTATCGGCACTGCTATGCTGCCGTCAACGGCATTCATCCACGTTGGTTCCCGTCTCTGGCTGCCGTGGCTTCCATGAAGGCCTGTTATCAGGCGAAAGATCGGTGCTTATGGCTGCCTCCGGAAGGCGCGGATTTTCGCGAGGTTTTTTCAAACGCGGAAGCGGTGCGAGGCCTCCTTCATGATGCGCAGGTTCTGGAATGGGGTGTCCAGGCCCAGCCCGCACGGAGGGGTCATCATGGCCGCTCCCCTGC
>JACVJG010000077.1 GCA_015711875.1 Candidatus Solincola jinzensis
GGCTCAAAGCGGAGGTTTTCACATCACGCGCAGCTGCGCTCGCGATGTCGACTCCGCCGACAACCCTCCCGGCTGCTGCCTGCAAGCCCGTTCTTCTTCCGGCCCGGGCCGCAAGGTAACGACCTCTCTCGGCGCGCATGAGGCCCTTTCCCGTAACAGACACCCCATCAAGTGCGCCTTCGCTGCGGCCGACCTGGTCGTTCCCGGGCAGGCGGTCGTTCTACGGTCCGTTTGACCCCTTGCGCGGTGGGGATCGCCCTCCCGATAACGACTCTCTGGAGATGGTGGGCTCTTCAGCTTAGGGTATAATAGCGCGGGAAAAAGCCGGACGGAGGAAAGGAAAGCGAGTGGCCGCGGGAAAGGAATACGATATAAAGGTGGACCCGCACGTGCATTCCATCTCCAGCGGCCACGCCTATTCCACCATCGAGGAGTGCGCACGGGCGGCGGCGGAGAAGGGGCTGGAGGCCTTCGCGGTGGCCGACCACGGCCCGGCCATACCCGGCTCGGGCAACCTCTACCATTTCTGGAATCTGAAAGTGGTGCCGAGGCGCTGGCACGGCGTGTGGGTGTTGCGCTCGGTGGAGGCCAACATCATCGACCTCCACGGCAACCTCGACCTCCCGGACAAGGTGTTGGCGAGCCTGGACCTGGTACAGGCGGGCTTGCACCCCTATACCGGCTACGAGGGCGAGGGGATCGAGGACAACACCGCGGCCCTCCTGGGAGCCATATCGCATCCCCTGGTGGACGTGATCGTGCACCCTGATAACCCCTCCTATGCCGTGGACATGGAGAGGGTGGTGGAGGCGGCGGCCAGGGCGGGCAAGGCCCTAGAGGTGAATAACAGCTCCTTCGTATACACGCGGGAAGGCAGCGGAGATAACTGCCGCCTCATGGCGCGGCTGGCCGCGGAGCGCGGATGCCTCCTCTCGGTGGGCAGCGACGCCCACGTGGCCACCTTTGCAGGAGAATTCTCGCACGCGGTCGAAATA
Source organism: Candidatus Solincola jinzensis (assembly GCA_015711875.1). The sequence continues at coordinate 996 of JACVJG010000077.1, forward strand.
TTGCGGGAAGCTGACGTGGATCCGCGCAGCGTGGTAAACTGCTCCATCGAGAGGCTGGGGGAGTTTCTGGCCTCGCGGGGGAAGACGCTGTCCCTGACATGATGAGGGAAAGGCGGGCGAGGAAGGGAAGAGCATGATCATACCCATGCGCAAACCGGAAGGAGCGGCGGCGAGGGAAGTGGAAGAGAAGGAACTCAGGGAATACCTGGAAAAAATCGCCAAAGAAGTACGCTGGGATATCGTGCGCATGATCGGGCTGGCGGGCAGCGGCCACCCCGGCGGCTCGCTCTCCTGCGCGGACATCCTGGTCTGCCTCTATTTCCACAAGATGAACCACGACCCCAAGAACCCGAACTGGCAACATCGCGACCGCTTCGTGCTCTCCAAGGGGCATGCTGCGCCGGCTCTCTACGCGGTGCTGGCGAGGAGCGGATACTTCGACCGCGAGGAGCTCTGGAAGCTTCGCCGCCTCGGCTCCATGCTCCAGGGGCACCCAGACCGCCTCAAGACACCGGGGGTGGAGATCTCCACCGGCTCGCTGGGCCAGGGCCTCGCCGCGGCGGTGGGCATGGCACTGGGGCTGCGAATGGAGGGCAACCCGGCGCGCGTCTACGCTCTCATCGGGGACGGCGAGAGCCAGGAAGGCGGGATATGGGAGGCGGCCATGCTGGCGGGCCACCAGCGCCTGCGCAACCTCACCGCCATCCTGGACAACAACGGGCTGCAGATCGACGGCAGATGTTGCGAGATAGTGGAGCTGGGGGATATCGCCTCCAGGTGGCGGGCCTTCGGTTGGGAGGTCCTGGAGGTGGACGGCCACGACGTCATGGAGATATGCTCTGCCCTTGACGAGGCGGAGGGTTTCGATCGCCCGGGGATGATCGTCGCCCATACCGTGAAGGGCAAGGGCGTTTCCTTTATGGAGAACAACGTGGACTTCCATGGCAAGGCTCCCACTCCTGAGGAGATGGAGAAGGCCTTGAAGGAGATCGAAGGCTCTTGACGGCGCAGCGGGAGACGAGGAACACCAGGGACGGATACGCCGCGGCCCTGCTGGAGCTGGGGGAAAAGGACGAGCGTATCGTGGTCCTGGATGCGGACCTCGCCAAATCCACCCAGACGGAGAAATTCAAGCTGCGCTTCCCGGAGCGTTTCGTGGACTGTGGGGTGGCGGAGCAGAACCTCATGGCCACGGCGGCGGGGCTCGCGGCCACGGGCAAGATCGTCTTCGCCTCCACCTTCGCCGTTTTCGCCACCGGCCGAGCCTATGACCAGGTGAGAAACACCATCGCCTATTCCGATCTGGACGTGAAGATCTGCGCCAGCCACGGCGGCATCACGGTGGGGGAAGATGGCTCCTCGCACCAGGCTTTGGAGGACATCACCCTCATGCGGGCCATCCCGCGCATGAAGGTGGTGGTGCCCGCGGACTATTACGAGACCCGGGAGGCGGTGAAGGCGCTGGCCTATATCAGGGGCCCGGCCTACGTGCGCATCGGGCGCCCCAAGGTCCCGGTCATCTTCGACGAAGGGTACCGTTTCGAGTTCGGGAAGGCGCGCGTGATGCGCGGGGGGCGGGACGTGACCGTGATCGCCTGCGGGTACATGCTCCACCAGGCCCTGGACGCGGCGGAGGAGCTGGCGCGCGAGGGGATAGAGGCGGAGGTCCTGAACCTGCACACCATAAAGCCCCTGGACCGCGAGGGCATCCTGGAGTCGGTGTCGCGCACCCGACGGGTGGTGACCTGCGAGGAGCACACCGTCCTGGGAGGTGTCGGGAGCGCCGTCGCCGAACTCCTGGTAGAGGAGATGCCCGTGCCCATGCGCATGATAGGCATACGGGACAGTTTCGGCACCTCAGGTTCCGCCGAGGAGCTGGTGGAACATTTCGGGCTGGACGCCCGTCACATCGCCGAAGTGGTGCGGGGCTTCCTGGCATCCTGGCGGGAAGGCAAGCGAGGCTCCGCCGTCACAGACGAGGGGAGATGATGAGAAGTGATCCGTATGCGAAGGGTCACCAAAATATACAAGGGCAACGTATATGCCCTCGAGGATATCACCCTGGATATCGAGAAAGGGGAGTTCGCCTTCCTGGTGGGGCCCTCCGGCTCGGGGAAGAGCACCTTCATCAAGCTGCTCATCAAGGAGGAGGAGCCTACCAGCGGGCAGATCTACATCGCCGACACCAACATCAGCCAGCTGCGCAAGTGGAAGGTGCCTTACCTGCGCCGCAAGATAGGGTGCGTGTTCCAGGACTTCAAGCTCCTCCCCCACAAAACCGTTTATCAGAACGTGGCCTACGCCATGGAGGTGACGGGGAAATCGCGCCGCCTGGCGGAGCAACAGGTGCCGGAGGTGCTCAAGCTGGTGGGGCTGGGGCACAAGCTGGACGCCTTCCCGGACGAGCTCTCCGGGGGCGAGCAGCAGCGCGTGGCCATAGCGCGAGCCTTCATCAACCGTCCCCCCATCCTGCTGGCCGACGAGCCCACCGGGAACGTGGACCCCTCGCTCGCGGAGGGCATAGTCCGCCTGCTGGAGAGGATAAACGAGGCGGGCACCACGGTGATCATGGCCACCCACGACAAGGCCATCGTGAACACCTTCAGGAAGCGGGTGATCGCGCTGGAGAACGGGCGCATCATCCGGGACCAGGACAGGGGCGTGTACGGTTATGAATAAGATCGCCTATTTCGCCTCCGAGACCTGGGCCTCCCTGCGCAAGAACCTCATCCTCGCCGTGGCCGCCATCGCGGTGGTGGCGGTCTCCCTGGGCATTCTGGGCATGGTGGTCATGGGCTGGAACATGTTTAGCAACATGATCAAGAACGCCGAGCGCAAAGTGGGGGAGGTGGACATCTACCTCTCGGACCTCACCACCGAGGAGGAGCGCGCGGCCATCGAGGCCTTCCTGGTGAGCATCCCCGAGGTGGATCCCACTAAGGTCACCTACAAGACCAAGGACCAGGCCCTGCAGGAGTTCAAGGAGAGGTTCAAGGACCAGCCGGAGCTGTGGGAATATATCGACGAGAACCCCCTGCCCAACTCCTACGAGCTCATGACCAAGGATCCCAAGGACGTGGGACTGGTGGTGAGCAGGATAAACAACGAGGCCCCATACCGCGATCGCATCGAGGACGTGAAATCCGCCAGCTCGGCCATCGAGAAACTGGAGAACATATTCGATAAGTTCAGGCAGATCGGCATCGTGGGCGTCATCGCCCTCGCTATCGTGGCCGTGCTCCTGGTGTCGGTGACCATCCAGGTGGCCATCTTCGCCCGGCGCCGCGAGATCGGGATCATGAAACTGGTGGGCGCCACCAACTGGTTCATCCGCTGGCCCTTCGTCCTGGAAGGTGTCTCCGAAGGCCTGGTGGGTTCCGCCGTGGCCATTCTGGTGGCCCTGGCGGTAAAGGTGTGGATATTGGACAAGCTCATCGAGAACCTGCAGTTCCTGCGCCTTTCCCTGTCTCCAGGCCTGCTGGCGGTGCTCTTTCCGTGCATGGTCCTGGGGGGAGTGGTCATCGGGGCGCTGGGAAGCGCCTACGCGCTGGGCCGTTTCCTGGAGGTGTGATAACGCGCCACGGACGCCGGTGAGCACGGAGCGCAGTGGAGGCAGGCGGTTGAAGTGGAGGAACTGAAAGAGCCCCTCGCCGACGACAGGCGTCGCCGCGATCGCCTTATCATCGTTATATCCATCCTGCTTTCGCTTTTTCTGGTGGGCTCCTGCTTCGCGGTGCCCTATCTCCTGACCAGGGATAAAACCCCGCACTCGACGCAGGATAAAGACAGCCGGCCCAGGTCGAGCGCTGGCGCCGAAGAGGACGGATCCGCGCGGGAGCTGGAGAAGTCCCTGCTGGAAAGCGACGCCTATACGCGGGCCCAGGATATCGTGGAGGCCAACTACGTTGACGAGGTGGACGAGGACCTCCTTCTGGGTTCCGCGGCAAGGGGCATACGGCGTCTCCATGGGGAGGAGGCGGGGGAGGAGGCGCTGGTAGAGAGGGGAATCACCGCCATGATCGACTCCCTGGACGACCCCTTTTCCTCCTACATGAACGCCGATGATCTCGCCATGCTGGATACCCAGCTCTCGGGGCGGCTCTCGGGAGTGGGGGTAGCCCTGGAGAAGGTGAAGAACGAGGTGAGGGTGACGCGTGTGCTCGAGGGCACTCCCGCCCATGAAGCGGGCCTGCAGGAGGGGGACATAGTCAAGGAAGTGGACGGCAGAGCGCTCGAGGGTATGGAGCTGGAGGAGGCGGTCTTCCTCATACGCGGACCGGAGGGGACCACGGTACGCCTGGGGATCGTGAGGCCCCCTTCCCTGGAAGTCACCTATTACGATATCGTGCGCAGGGAAATAGAGATACAGGTGATAGCTAGCGAGTTACGGGAGGGAGACGTAGGGTACCTGCGCCTCTCCGACTGGACGGAGGACGCGCAGGAGAAGATGTCGCAGGCCCTCTCCGATCTGGCTTCAAGGGGGGCGAAGTCCCTGGTGATAGACTTGCGGTCGAATCCCGGTGGCTATATGGAGCCTGCCATCAGGGCGGCGGATATGTTCCTGCGCGACGGCGTCATCGTCTCCTCGCGGGGGCGCGTCGCCGGAGCCACGCGCGATTACCGGGCGGACGCGGATGTGGAATGGGACCTCCCGGTGGTGGTGCTCATCAACCGCGGCACGGCCAGTTCCTCCGAGATCTTCTCCGCCGCCCTGCGCGAGAACGAGCGATGCGTGCTGGTGGGGGAGACCACATTCGGCAAGGGCTCCATACAGAAGATCTTCCGCCAGGAGGACGGTACCGGGCTTCGCCTCACCATAGCCCGCTACTATACCCCCAGCGGCTCCAGCATAGACGACGAGGGCATCGCCCCGGATGTGGCGGTGAAAAACCCCGTGGTGGGCGAGGAGGACCTCCAGCTCGAAAAGGCCCTGGAGGTCGCCCGCTCCGGTTTTTAGGATGATGAAAAGGCCCCTTACGGGGCCCGGTTTTTTGGTGGAGGCGGGGGGAGTCGAACCCCCGTCCAGAAATCCGGCCGGGTGGGCTCTACGAGCGTATCCGCCGCTTCGTATTTCGCCACCGGATCGCCCGGCGGAGGGCATGCCGATGGCTATCCCGTTAAGGTTGTCCCTCGGCCTTTACGGGAGTGGGGCCTCGGTGATCCCGCTGCATGACGCCCCTTCCCCGGTCGCGGGCCTCCCGGGGAGGAACGGGCCGCTTAAGCGGCCAGAGCCAACTCGCTGTCGGCGTCTATTGGTTTTCCCGCTTGTTAACGAGGCTCGGGTCCCCGGCTCGCTCCCGCGCCGGCCGCCGATCCCTGTCGAAGCCGTTTCGCCCCCATGTTTTCAAAGTACATTACGTTTCAGCAATTCCATTGTAACCCCTTTTGCAACTCCCGCGCATGATCTAGGAATTGCCCTTTTGCGCATGTTGGCCCCTTCGCAGGCGCATGAAGCATAACGGAGATGATGGAAGGCGGGTCCGTGCTCGGCGGCGGATGGGAGCCGTAAGCCGGGAGCGGGCCTCCCTCGCCCGACGCGCGGACTGTGCATATCATGCCGGACTTATTCCCGGCCGCGCTTGCCCCTGCCGGCTTCCTTCAGCGAGCGCTCCAGGTCGCGCCGCGCCTCCCTCTCCATGATGTCCCGGCGCCGGTCCGCCTTCGCCTTTCCCCTCGCCAGCCCCAACTCCACCTTTATCCTGCCCCTCTCGTTAAGGTATAGCCTGAGGGGGATGAGGGTGTACCCCTTCTCGGTGACCTTGCCCTCCAGCCTGCGCAATTCGTCCTTGTGCATCAACACCTTGCGCGGCCGCAGCGGGTCGTGGTTGAAGGCGCCGCCATGGCTGTAGGGGGAGACATGCATGTTCTCAAGGAAAAGCTCCCCGCCGCTCATCCTGGCGAAGCTGTCGCGCAGGTTGGCCCTTCCCTCGCGGATGGACTTGACCTCCGAGCCGAGCAGCGAGAGGCCGGCCTCGTACTTCTCCTCTATATGATAATCGTGCCTGGCCTTGCGGTTCTCTGCCAGGGTCCTTACGCTTCCCATCGCCTTTCCTTTCCTGAGCCGCAGACAACATCATAGCGCACGCAGGGGGGATCTTGAACTCTTCCCGCGAAGCGTCGCGGCGCATTCCGGACCGGTCTTGGCCATGCCTCCCGAGGTCAAAGGAATCCAGAAACCGCCTCGGCAGGCGACCGGTCACGGTCTCTCGTTAACGGTCGTCTCGTGGGCGGACGCCGCAGGTCAAGAGCAGGTCAGGCCGAATTCGCGAATATGACCCTAATCCTTTTTTGGGTCCTGTCCTCCTGAGGCCTGATGTGGCGATGTCTGTATGCGTGCGCCTCAGGATAAGAAGAGGCGTCGTAAAGGTGCGCGTGAGACTTCGCTTTCGGAACGCCAGTGTTTGACGGGGGCCGAGCGTCAGGGGACGGCTCTCCGCGTGCTTTTTCTTGCCCTCCATGCCGGGATGGGCATCAAGCCTCTCGCGGGTTTGGGAATGGTCGCCTTGGGCGATTTGGCTGCCAGGCAAGAGAGGGGAAAGACAACCGCCTCAAGCGATAAGGTTTCACTTTCTCGGCACGCGAGCAAGGACTCCCCTTGGCGAATTGCCAATATATAGATAGATGAGTTAAAGCCAGGAGGCCAACGAGGCGATACACTCTCCATAAGGTTGTCAAGGCGTCGCAGAACAGCTTTCAAGCAAAAAGAGCATTCCACAGCGTGTGCCGGAGGTGGGTGAGATGAAGAAGCGTGGCGGGCACGAGATGAGGAGCTTCCTGCTCCTGGTGACCGGCCTGGTGGCCCTGCTCATAGTGGCGGTGGTCCTCTACACCACCGTGGATTCCATCCGCCGCATCAATCAGGAAGCGGAGAGGGAGAAGGAGGGCGTGACCGAGGCGCTGGTGAACTACCTGGCGGTATCGGCGGAGGCCTCCTCCGGGCTGGCGCGGGACCCCGTCATCTCCAGAGTTTTCAGCCAGGAGATGATGGCTTCTTTCGCGCGCGGGGAGATGTCCATGGTCTCCGCCTTCCTCGCCGCCATTCTCAGGCCTCTTTACGATGCGCAATACGTGGTGGTGGTGATCGGCGGGGAGGTGGTGGCGGAAAGCGTCGCCAAGGGAGTCGACTTCAGGGACTTCCCCACCGAGATGCCGGGCGAGGGCAAGGAGGTCACCTACGAGGTGCTGGACTCTCTGGGCGAGAGGAAGGGATATTTCATCGCCTTCTACCGCCCCTTCTCCATGCCGGGGGTGGACGGTTTCCTGCATTTCGTGCTGGACCGCACGGAGCAGATCGAGGCCATAGATGCGAGGTACGAGAGCGAGAAATCGGACCTCGTGACCAGGCAGGTGATAACCGGGCTGGTATCCATCCTGGCCGCGATCCTCATCAGCATGTTGGGGGTGAGGCTGCTCGCCAGACGCTACATCACCCGGCCCATCGAGGAGCTCGCGTCCGCGTCTCACCGCATCATGGAGGGCACCTTCGAGGGAGAAGTCCAGGTGGTGGAGAACAGCGACTACGCCGATATCCAGCGCCTGCTCCAGAGCGGCAAGGTGCTCATGGAGAAGATGGAGGAGCTGGGTCGGGACTGAGCCGGGACCAGGGCTCATCTCCGCCCGCCGCAAGCTCCTTGCCTCCGGCGCCAGGCCATGTCCATGACAGGCGCCCTAACCCGTCGCCGTCTTTTACGCCCTTTTCCTCCACGCTGGAGCCTGGGGATCCGCCGCAACGCTTCGCCGCGGATGGATGCTATACTCTATCGGTAGCGGCGGGACGGCTGGGTCGTTTGCGGAAACGAGCTCATATGGCTTTTCGCGTATAAACGCGCATCTGCTACGCGAGCGGTTCTTCGCGGAGCCGCGAGAGAGGTGTAGACTTGCTGGAAACCCTGACCAAAGGCATATACCGTGTAAGGGGATCTTTCGGTTCCAACATCTACCTGGTGGACGACGGCGGGCTTGCCATGGTGGACGGTGGGTTCCCCATGGACCTTCCTGCCCTGCTCCTGGGGCTGAAGTCCCTGGGGGCCGGGCCGCGTGACGTGGACCTGGTCATCGCGACCCATTACCACGGCGACCACACCGGCACCATGGCGCGACTGCAGCGAGAGGGGGCTGAGGTGGCCATGCACCCCGAGGACGCGCTTTTCGCCTCAGGGGAGCGCCCCCAGGAGACCTGCGACATCGCCCTGCATAAATTGCTCTTCTACACCGCGCTCTGGCCGCTCTTCCGCTACCGCCATTTCCTCGCCGACCGCGCTCTCAGAGATGGTGATGAGCTGGATCTGCTTGGCGGCATGGTGGCGCTGCACACCCCGGGCCATTCGCCGGGAAGCCTATGCCTATATGCGGAAAGGCGGGGC
>JACVJG010000078.1 GCA_015711875.1 Candidatus Solincola jinzensis
AAATCAGCATAATATGAAAGCGGCCTTGGGGCAAATGCGCCTCGCCATTGAGGGAGCGATCGCGAGGTTGGTGTTTTGACCTTGCCCGATTCGCCGACAGCGGAAATATCGCCCAAGTATTGCCATATAGGAAGTGACTTCCAAGGCGTCGTGGCGTCCCTCTTAATGCATGCCTGCGGACACGGTGGGCGGGACCCGCTATGAAGGAAATGGGGCGGCGAACGCTCGAAGAGGTCGCGCTCATGAAGGGTTCAGCCATGATCCCCCGCGCTGCGCCGACATGGCAGCGGGGAAAGGGCACGCGCATCAAACCCGCCCGGTGAAAGCTGCCTCGCTAGTGTGAATAACCCTCTCAGCCGGACAAGAGGTGATCGCGAAGGCGTGAAGGAACAGAGACGCGCGTGCGGGGAGGCTGCGCGGGGGATGGAACAAACGGATAAAGAGCATGAGATGGTGCCGGCAGAGCACGGCATGATGAAGATATGAAGCCGTCACCGGCAGCAGTTGTTGTCATGGAGGCCGGCCTTAGCCCGGGAGTAGCTGACGCAGGCGAGCCCTTTCCAGCATGGGATCTGGGATCCCCGCGGCCGTTTCACGTTCCGCGGGGAATAATGATGTTGTCGGAAAGAGGGAGATGGTTAACGAGGAGGTTGGGATGTTCATAGAGACGGTGAGATCTCCCGGACTGGCTCACCTTTCCTATATCCTGGGAGATGCCGGAAGGGCAGCGGTTATCGACCCACGGCGCGATTACCATGCTTACCTGGAGATAGCCGCGCGAGAGGGTTGCCGCATAACCCACATCATAGAGACTCACCGCATCGAGGATTATGTGGTAGGGTCAACGGGCCTGGCGGAGGCCACCGGCGCCGAGGTGTATCACGGGGCTCAGACCCCATTTGCCTATGGCAATGGCCTGTCCGGAGGTGAGGAGTTCGCTTTAGGCGCCCTGCGTTTGAAAGTCCTGCATACCCCGGGGCACAGCATCGACAGCATATCCCTGGCGCTCTACGATAGCGCATACAGCCGCCAGGAGGCGGTGGCCGTGTTCACGGGCGACACGCTCTTCGTAGGAGAGGTGGGAAGGACCGATTTCGTGCCCGGTCGGGAGGAGGAGATGGCGGACCTCCTTTATGAGAGCATCCACGGCAAACTGCTGCCTCTAGGTGATGGGGTCATGGTGCTTCCCGGGCACGGACAGGGTTCCATCTGTGGAGGCGATATCGCATCACGCGAGTTCTCCACCCTCGGCTACGAGAAAAAGCACAGCCCCGCCATCGCCGGACTTGACCGCGAGGGCTTCGTAGCCCGCAAGACGGGGGAACGACATTTTATGCCCGCTTATTTCCGGAGGGTTCATTCCCTTAACCAGGAGGGACCCCCTCCCCTTCGTGCATTGCCTTCACCGCTGCCGCTTGAACCGGAGGGATTCGAGGAGCTGGCCGCGAAAGGAACGGTGCTCGACGTTCGCAGCAAGGAGGCCTTCGCGGGGACGCATCTCCCCGGCAGCCTCTTCATACCCCTGGATAAGGTTTCCGCCTATGCCGCTTGGTATATAGATGCGGATAAGCCAGTATGCCTGGTGGTGAACTCGGCAGAGGAAGTGGAAGAGGCGGTCAGGCGATTGCTGCGGCTGGGCATCGACGATATACACGCTTTTCTCGCCGGGGGTATGCTTAAGTGGGAGGTGAGCGGGCGCCCTTATGGCAGGATGGCGGCGGTTCATGCCTCGGAACTGGTGGGGATGCTGGAGGCGAGGAAAGAATTCCTGCTCCTGGACGTGCGCACTCCCAGGGAATTCGAGTCCGGCCACCTTCCCACCGCGCTCAACATCCATATGGGCGAGCTTCCAGAGCGCTTGCGAGAGATCCCTAAAGACGTAAGAGTGGTCACTTTCTGCGGCAGCGGGGAACGCGCCGCCATTGCCGCCTCAGTGTTGCGCATGCACGGCTACGAGGACGTGGACGCATGCTTCGGGTCCATGGCCGCCTGCTCGGTCCTGGGCTGCCCCTTAGAGGTCGGCTAGAAGAAGAGCGAACAAGAGGCGAGGGCTACGCGCTTTCCTGACGACAACGTCTTCCTGACGCATCGCTCTTAAGGAGCTTGAGATATACCGCAAGCACGCGGCCGAATAAGATGATGACCGACCCGGCGTTCTCGTCCGCTGGCAAAGATGTCGCACCGACCCTTATTAAATGCGATGAGGCCTCCTGTCTGTGGGGGAGGGTGATGCAGAAAACCGTCCTCGTGTCGTCAGCGCGGTGGCCCCGGGAGGTCCTCGCTCCGCTTCAGGCCATCGGCGCAAGTGCCGACGTTCCCATTGGAGGATCGAAAAGCGGCGACACCGCTGTCGAGAAGAAAGAGTCCCAAAATGGGAGTGGTGGTGGATTTCGGCTCAGGCCTGGACTCCATGCTGGACGAGTTGCAGGAGACCTATGATGGGAGGATCCTCTCCCCTCAGGGAAAGATCGTAAGGATCATGCCCGAGGCGATCAAGAGGCACGAGGATGAGACATGGGTCTTTCACGGCCACGTATACGTGACCACTATGATGGGGGAGGAGATATACGAGGCGAGGTTGGAAACAGTACCTGTTCTCGGATATCCCGTGCCCGAGGAGAAATGGCGGGAAGCCCTGCAGGCACTGGAAAGCCTGACCGCTGAGGTCGAGGAGAAGATCACGCAACGGGGCTTTATAATCCGCCGCGGGCGCTACGTTTTCCGGGGCGATGAGCCAGCCGCTGCAGAACCCCGCACCTGAAAAGCTTTCGCTCGTGAGGAGACAGGGATTCCGGAAGGCGTCCATGTTCATGGACGCTGATAATGCGGCGTAGATCCGGGCAGCGTTGGCAGCATGCGTTTCCGAAATCTTATAGCGATGGATGGGTTGGCATGTCCACCTATGTAAACTATTGGTGCCATAAAGGAAATATGGCAATATCAGCTATCGAGGTCATAACGCGTTTTTGTCTGTTTCAAGTCCCGTGCCTGCAAAAGAGCATTTAAAAGAAAAGCATATATAAAGGAAAAAAGAAGCTTGTTAATGAAAATACTTTATCGGGATGGGCAATGGCAGTGCGGGAATAGTGATAGTGGGCACTCGACGATGCCGCGTCTCTCGGGTGCACGCGAGCGCGAGACGAGCTGATGACATCAGGCGAAGAGAAGGGGGTGGGCCATGAGCTATCGCATGCTGAGAAGTGTAGAAACCGCACTTTTTGCCTTGCTGTTTTTCTGCGCCCTGTCGGGGGCGCCGGCCAGGGCAGGATCCGCCGTGGCTGCGACAGGTGGATACGACTGGACCGACATGAGGGGGCCGGGCAATGGGGATGCCTACGGCCTCTGCTATGCGACGGAGCGGCAGGAGCTGTACCGCGCCACCAACCGTGGGGTGTGGGTTTTCAAGCCCTCTGACGCCTCCTGGTCAGAGCTCGGGGGGGCGGTCGGAACCTTCGAGGTAGAGTCCCTTGCCTGGAGCGGCTCTGTCCTGTACGCGGGGACCGACAGCCACGGGGTATGGCGCTACGACCCCGCCACCGGCAACTGGACCGACACCGGCGGCGGGGTCAGCGGCTACACTGTATTCTCACTGGCATGGGACGGATACGGGTTGTATGCGGGAACTGCCGCTGACGGAGTATGGCGTTACAACCCGGCGGCTCTTTCCTGGGTCGATACCGGCGGCGGGGTGAGCGAACTCTCTATATTCGCATTGGCGTGGGAAGGTACAAAGCTATACGCTGGAAGCGGGGGTCACGGGGTATGGTTGTACGATGCAGGGAGCGGAAACTGGACGAGCACCGGCGGCAGCGTGGCAAGCTATACCGTCAATGCCCTGGCCTGGAACGGGTCCAGGCTTTATGCCGGCACCACCAGCAGGGGGATGTGGATTTATGACCCAGCCGCGGGCTCCTGGGGCGACGCGGGCGGGATAAGCATGCTCACTTGCATGTCCCTGGCATCGGCGGGATCGCAGCTTTTCGTGGGGACGGTGTTCTACGGGGTCTGGCGTTATACCCCTGCCAACGGGGCGTGGGAGAACACAGGCGGGGGAATAAGCAGCAGCGTGGTGCTTTCCACCCTCTGGGACGGCGCCCACCTCTACGCCGGCACTGAGGCGCACGGCGTCTTCCGCTATGACGCGGCTGCGCTTTCGTGGGTCGACATCGGAGGGGTTTCCAGCTATACCGTATTTGCCCTGGCCCGGGACAGCGTCTACATGTATGCCGCCACGGACGGGCAGGGGGTATGGCGCTACGACCCCGCCACCGGCAACTGGGCAAATACCGGAGGTGGGCTTTCCACCTACAGCGTGTTCTCGCTCGCATGGAGCGGTGACTTCCTCTACGCCGGCACCGACGGTCACGGTGTGTGGAGATATAACCCCGCAACGGGCGATTGGATGGACACCGGCGGCGGGGTGAGCGGGTTCGTGATCTATTCCCTGGCCTGGAGCGGGACTCATCTCTACGCCGGCACCAACGGTCACGGTGTGTGGAGGTATGACCCTACCAACGGCAAATGGACGGACACCGGTGGCGATATCGGCATCCTGAGTACATACGCCCTGGCCGTTAGAGGCTCCTCTCTTTTTGCGGGCACCAACGGTATCGGGGTGTGGCGCTACGATCTCGAGGGTGGCGAGTGGTTCTTTATGGGAGGAGATGTAGGGGGTTTCATCGTGCTCTCCCTGGCTTCGGACGGCGATTCCCTCTATGCGGGCACCATCGATCACGGTGTATGGAGCTATGATGCGATTGAGGATAGATGGATAAACATGGGTGGCAGGCTTTCCGGGCATTCCATAGGTGCGCTTACATGTACTGGCCTTGGCCTTTACGCTGGAACAGCGGGCCAGGGGGTATGGAGCTATGGCCCCAATGTATGGTACCTCGCGGAGGGCTGCACCCAGGGAGACTTCGAGACCTGGATCCTGGTGCAGAACCCCAATCCGGAGGCGGTGAAGGTGGATCTCACCTTCATGACCTCCTCCGGCCCCGTGCCGGGCCCCGAGAACTTCTCCATACCCGGCAACTCGCGCCACACCTTCCTGGCCAACGAGTACGTGACCGACTGGGACGTCTCCACCAGGGTGGTATCGGAGGGAGGAAACGTCATCTGCGAGCGAGCCGTCTACGGAGGGAACCGCACCTGGGCCCATGACTCCGCGGGTTTTATCCCCTGAGGGGGCTTTCGTGTAAGTATGTTACACGGGGCGTAACGCTGCGAAGATAGTTATCTCAGGCCCCTACTCGTCATGCGCGTTAGGGGGACACATTACGCCGCCCTGGTTGCGTGCCTGGTTGCGGAGACCCGGCTTTTTCATCCACGCCTCGTGACCGGCGCATGGTTTTCAGCGTCGGATGCCGAACATCTTGTGCACGATCCCCTTCTTGAGGGCGAAGCGCATGGCGGCGTGGTATAGCTGAGGGGAGATGCGCCGCAGCAGGATGAGAGGCCCGTGGTGGATCCAGGGCACCACGATCACCGCGCGGTCGCGCTCCAATCCCCGCAGGGCGGCCTTGGCTACCACCTCCGGAGGCACGCCCTTGGTGCGGTAGTACTTCTCGATCTCGGGCTTGGCGCTACGGCCCGCCTTGTCGTAGAGGTAGACCCTGCCGTCGCGGATGATGTTGGTGTCGATGTCTCCTGGGCAGAGCAGACTCACCTTGATGTTGTGCTCGCTCAGCTCGATGCGCAGCGTCTCGCCCATGCCCACCACCGCGTACTTGCTGGCGTTGTAGGCGGTCATTCCGGGCATGGCCACCAGGCCCGCGTCGCTGGCCGTGAGCAGGATGGAGCCTCCCCCGCGCTCGATCATCCCGGGCACGAAGTAATGCATCATGTACACCGCTCCCCAGAGGTTGATGCCCAGCACCCATTCCCAGTCATCAAGGGTCATCTCGGTGTACCAGCCGCCCTGACCGACCCCGGCGTTGCTGCACAGGATGTCCACGCGCCCCCAGTCGGAAAAGAAAGAATCCGCGAAACGCTCCACCTCCTCCCGCCGGGAGTGGTCCACGCGATAGGCGCCGGCTTTCGCCCCCTTCTCCTTCAACTCTCCGAGAACGCCGTCGATGCGCTCCTGAACGATGTCGGTGATGACCACCGCACAGCCAGCTTCCGCCAGGGCGAGCGCGAGCGCCCTGCCGATGCCTGAGCCCGCTCCGGTAACTATAGCCGTCTTGCCGTTGAAGAAACCCATGCCGCGCACCTCCCGCTCACTCGCCGTGGTGTCCTGGAAACGGCTCCTCACCGTGAAATGTTGGCAACGTCAACTCCGGTCACGTTCGCAAGCCGTCATCGCTTTGACCGCAGACCCCTCAATGATCAGCCCAGGACGCCTCCATCGCCCCAGCCGCCCTTGTTAGAAAAGGATCCGAAAGATAGATTATCAGAAGAATGGCGAAAAAAGCGCGGGAGACATCCTGGCATCGAATGGATTAAGGCGGCGATAATCACGCGAAGGCGTGTGGCATGGATCCGACGCATCCCTTGTGTCCAGGCTCTAACTGCGGAACAGGTAGGTCAGGCGCCTGCGGAGAACCTCCTCCGAACGCTCAGGCGACACAGCCAGGCTGCGCGGGTCGGAGCGGAAGCGCCTTTTCAGCTCGTGGCTGTAGCCGAGGGAAAGGTCCTCGCGGTTTTTTTCCAGGTGCTGGAATATCTCTCGCGCCGTTCCCTTTTCCACCTGGAACCAGGCGTGGGTGCCGTCAGCGAGGTTGAAATGTGGTCGTAACGCCAAATTTACGCCTCCTGGAGCCGTAGTGATCTCCTCGAGGTAGAACCAGACCAGGGCAGAGGTATCGCGCTCCAGGGATTCCACGACCCTCATCCTCGAGCGCGCGTTGCGGGTGATGAGAAAGACAGACAGCAGCCAAGAGAGGATGAGGGCCGCGCCGCAATACCTCAGGAAGGTCACCGCGTCCATCCCTTTTTCCGCGTCCCCACCCGGGGAGGACAGCAGTCCCGCGATAAGCATGGTCGCGCCAGCGGCTAGCAGGAAAAAGGATGCCGCCAACTGCCTTCTCCTGAACTTCACCGCGCTCTCGCGCAGCGCGCCCAAAAGGCCTTCCGGAAAGGCGGCTTCCTTCTTCATCTCACACCTCTTCGCATCCGCGAGACATGCCGTCGCAGGCGACTTTACCCACGAGAAGTAGTAGCGACGAAGCCGCTGGACCTTAGCGGCTAGAAGGGGCGGTTATCCACCCGGTGCCAGCCGTCCATGGACCTGTCGACCCTGGTGATATGGAAGATAAAGTCCAGCAGCTTTGGCATGCACAGGCCACGCAGGAAGGCCACCAGCCAGACGTCGAAGCGAGGCACGCAGACCTCGGCCTTGTTCTTCTTCACCGCGTCCAGCACCGCGTCCGCCACCTTCTGGGGGTCCTGCCAGCGCGTGATGACGGGAGGCTTGCCTCCCTCGAACATGCCGGTGGCCACGTAGCCGGGGTTGACGATGGTGAAATCGACCCCGCTCCCCCGCAACTCCATGCGTATGGAGTCGGTGATGCCTATGTTCGCGAACTTGGTGGCGCAGTATCCCCCCATCTTGGCCGTGCCCGTCTTGCCGGCCACGGAGCATATGTTCACCACATGCCCGCTGCCGCGCCTGACCATGTCCGGGACCACCGCCTGCATCATCCACACATAGCCGTAGTAGTTGACCTCCATCATGCGCTTGATCGCCTGCTCCGAGAGCTCCAGGACGGGCCGGCACTCGGTGATACCGGCGTTGTTGATGAGCACGTCTATGGGCCCCACCTCGGCGACGGCTTTCTTCACCACCGCGAAGCAGTCGTCACGGCTGGATACGTCGTGGCGGTAGGCATAAGTCTCACCTCCGCAGCTTTTCAGCTCCTCCGCCGCCTTCTGCAAGGCCTCCTCGTCGATGTCGGTCATGATCACCCGGCAGCCTTCGCGACAGAAATTCGCGGCATGCATCTTTCCCATGCCGCGAGCCGCTCCGGTCACCAGAACCACCTTGCCTCTCAAGTCCCTCACTTTCCTCACTTTCCCATCCTTTCTCCCTCTGGGAACTCCCGCGCGGAGCGGCGCATGCCGCTGCCGCCTCTCCCTTCCTGCGCCTCGATACGGCCACGGTTACCGGCGTGGAACACAAGATCTGCATGAGTCTGACGACAGCATGATTTTACTACGATTCATGTGCGCGAGGTATCGCGCTCATGCCTGGCATTGCTCGCCGCTTTCGCCAGGCATGCATGCGTTTCCTGGCGGTATGACCCAACCTTCAGGCGAGCGGCGCTTTGCCGGGGAGCTCTTCCGGGGGTCCATCGCCGCTTTGGGCGCCGCGGCTGCCGGTCTCCCCCTCCCGTTGATGCCTTAGGTGATGTGACCCGCGATAGGCTTCTGAGCGACGTTTCAAGTCCTCGCATGCGGGCATATAGGAATTAAAGATGGGAGGAAAGCAGGTGCTTCGAGGAGGGAGGGACGAGATGGGGGAGCGGGGGTTTAACCTGAACTGGAAATGTCTGGCGCTGGAGAACCTGGCGGTGGCGGTGGCGGTGCGCGCCCTGGCCCGGCGCGGCCTCACCTACCAGATCATCCCGGTGGGGATGTACGGCAGCCGCCCCGTGGAGGAGCTCAACCGCGGCCTCGAGCCCGCCGCCGACGCGCAGCATCCCTACCGGGGGCGCTTCTACTGGGAGTGGTGGTATTTCGACGCCCAGTTCGACGACGGGCACCGCTGCGTGCTGGAGCTGCAGTGGCCCAACCTCACCAACATCTTCGCCAGGGAATGCACCATGCTCTTCAACGTCTACACCCCCGACGGGCGGGAGTACAACAACATCGTGCCCTTTCCCGCGGAGATGTGGAGGGCTTCCCGCGAGACCTGCGACGTGGCCATCGGCGACAACACCATCGCCGGCTACTATCCCGAGTACCGCGTGAGGTTCAAGCACAAGAACCTGGCCTGCGACCTCGTCTTCGAGAACCTCCTCCCGGGCTGGACGCGGGGCACGGGCGAGATCATGTTCGGCATGCCGGAGAAGGAGCAGGTCTTCGGGTGGGTGGTGGCGCAGCCGCGGGCGCGTGTCCGCGGCACCCTGAGCGTGGACGGGGTGGAGCGCGAGGTGACCGGCCTGGGCTACCACGACCACAACTGGGGCAACGGCATGGTTCCCCGCTACCTCTCCCACTGGGTGTGGGGCCGGCTGACCACCGACCGCGTGACCATGATCTTCGCCGACGTGGTCACCTCGAAGCGTTGCGGGGAGATCCACATCCCCATCGTCTTTCTGGCCCTCGACGACACCATCGTCCTGGAGTCCTCGCGGGCGGAGTACGCCGTGGGCGACTACAGGGCCGACAGCGCCGGATTCCAGAT
>JACVJG010000079.1 GCA_015711875.1 Candidatus Solincola jinzensis
AGCACCTCCTCCATCTCCTCCGCCACCGCCGGCGCAGCCTCTTCCGCTGCTTCCGCGAGTATCTCCTCGGCGGCCTCTTCGGGCGCGGGGACCGCCTCCCCGACAACCGCGGCGGCGGGTCTCATCCCTTCCCCCCAACCCAATAGCCTCAAAGCCTCACCCGCCGCAGCGCGAACCCCGCTATCCTCGTCCTCGAGCACACGCAAGAGCGGCTCCACGGCGGCCGCGTCGCCCAGCTTTCCCAGCGCCCATGCCGCCTTTTCTCGCACCGCCGCCTCGGTGTCGCCAAGGGTGAGTATAAGGGTATCCAATCCCCTGGGATCCCCTATCTCGCCGAGCCCCCAGGCGGCCTTCAGGCGGGTCTCCCCATCGCCGGTGAGCAGGGCATCGATAAGGGAATCCACCGCCACATCCCCCATGCCCGCCAAGCGGTCCCAGTTCCTTTCCGCTATAAGGTCTCGTATATCCTCCGCCTCCTCGGGCGGTGTCCATCCAAGTTTTTCCAAAACAAGCAGGGCGACCCGGCGCACGTCCTCATCCGTGTCTTTCAACGCCTCCTCCAGTGGCCCCATTGCCCTCGCGTCGCCGATCTCCCCCAGGGCCCATACCGCTTTCCGCCTCATTTCCGCGTCGTCGTCCTTTAGGGCTTCCGTTAAAGGTATAGTTGCCGCCTCGTCGCCTATGACCCCCAAAGCCCAAGCTGCTCCACGGCGCACGGAACTGTCGCCATCCTTCAGAAGGGGTATCAAGGCACGGCATGCGCGCCTGTCCCTGATCACCCCCAATGCCCAGGCCGCACCCCGTCTGTTCTCGGGATCCTGGTCCGCGAGGGCAGCGATGAGCTGATCGAGCGCCCGCACCCCCATGGCCGCCAGCCTCTCCCATTCCCCCAGGGCGATCAGCCTGCGCGCCTCGTCGAACTCGCCTTGCTCCACGGTCACCGGGGTTTCCTCGGGGGCTGCTACGGCGATCTCCTCTACCTCTTCCTCCGCCGCGGGGGCTTCACCCGTCGGTATTTGTGGCGCCAGTTCCTCCATGGCCTTGATCACCGACGCCGCCACTTCCTCCGCAGCGGGGGCTTCTTCCGCCGCCTCGGCTACCTCCGCGACGGCCGCGGGGGCTTCACCCGTCGGGATACCCTCAAACGGTACCTCAAGTGCCGGCGGAAGCTCCATAAGGAGGGGCGTATCCCCCATGGCGGTATCTACGCCCCCGGTCACTGGCTCCAATGTCATCTCGACGCTTGGTGGAGCTCCTACCTTCGACGGCTTCCATCCCAATCGGGCAAGGATGGAGGAAGCGAGCTGGCGCACTACTGCTTCCTCGTCATGCAGGGCTTGTTGCAGGGATTCCACGGCCGGCCTGCCTATCTTTTCCAGGGCATTAGCGACCCTGCCCCTGACCTTCTCGTCCTCGTCCCGCAAGGCCTTGATGAGGGGGGCTATAGCGCGGATATCCCTTATCTCCCCCAGCACGCGCGCCGCCTCACGCCGCAGATCAGGGTCGCGGGAGCCCAGTGCCTCCACCAGGGAATCCACAGCGGAACTCCCTATTTTCTTCAAGGCTCCGGCGGCGTTCACCCTCACGTCGCGCTCCGGGTCGCCGAGGCTCTTCACCAGTGCGCCGATAGCTCTGCCGCTTCCCAGCACCCCCAGCGCCCAAGCCGACCTGCTTCTTATCTCTTTATCTTTATGTCCCAAAGCCTGCATTAGCGGCTCGACCGCATCCTCGCCCAGCTCCGTTACCTTGTTCCACTCGCGTCTCTCGATGTAATATGCCGCCTTTTCCTCTCCTTCACTGGCTCTCGCCTCGGCTCCGGTGGGAACATCGATCCCAAACTCCACTCCCTCCGCTCTCTTTTCCGCCCCCGAGAGCGCCAGCGCATCCGCTGCCTGCGTGATCCCTTCCTCTATTTCCGCTGGTGCCTCCTCCAACAAAGCGGCCTCGGGGCTTTCCTCCGCCTTCCTCGATCCCAGGTTGGCGATAATCTGCTCCACCGCCTCACGGATATCCTCTTCGGCCAAAGCTTCGTTAAGCGCCTCCAGAGCTGCTTCCCCCATCTCCGCCAATGCCCAGGAGGCCCCCCGCCGCACCTCCTCATCCTCGTCTTTCAGGGCGGCTATAAGGGGTTTTATCGCCTTCGGTGACCCGATGACGCCAAGCGCCCAGGCGGACCCCCGGCGCACCAGTACTTCCCCGCCTGAGAGCTCGCGGAGTAGCGGCTCCACGGCGTCCTCACCCAGTCTGCCCAGTGCCCAAGCGGCCACGCGCCTTACGTCGTCGTCCTCGTCCCTAAGGGAGGAGATAAGGGGCTCCACGACATCCGCGCCTCCGATCTCTCCCAGCGCGAGAGCGGCGTTTCTACGCACGAACCAGTCATTGTTCTCCAGCGCGCGCAGAAGAGCTCCCATCGTTCCAGCGTCGCCGTACTCCTTGAGCAGAAGGACCGCCTCTCGCCGCACGTCCTCGTCCTCGTCATCGAGGAATGACACGAGCGCTTCCGGCGATACGCCACCCTTCTCCCTGAGTGCCGTCGCTGCCTGTTTCCTCGCCTCCCAGCCCTCGCCTTTAAGTGCCTTGAGAAGCGGTCGCAAGGCATCCTCGCCCAAGCTGGAGATCTCATCCCAGCGACGGTTAGCGATAAAGAACTCTATCTTTTCGGAGCGGTCCTCCGGGTGCCAGCCGAGCTTTCCCAGCACCAGGGCAGCGATTCTGCGCAGCCCCTCGTCTCCTTCCCGGAGATATCTGCGCAGGCCGTAAACCGCCTTCTTGCTGCCGATCCCGACCAGCGCCGCCCCTATGTCCCGCCGCAGACTCTCATCCGCGTACCTCATGGCGCCCAGCAGTGCGTCGACAGCCGATTCGTCTTTTATGATCCCCAACGCCAGAGCCGCATCCCGTCGGGTTTCGGGATCCTCTTCCGAGAGGGAGTTGATGAGCATCTTGACCGCCGAGGGGCCTATCTTCTCCAGGGCCCACGCGGCTCCCCAGCGCACGTTATCGTCCTCGTCCCTCAGCGCCTGCACCAGTGGCCTGACCGCCCTGATGTCGCCGATGGACCCGAGTACCAGAGCCACCTTCGTTTTAGCCTCGCCCTTTTCCGTTTTCAAGGCCTGGATGAGCGAATCCACCACCGGCTTCCCGATCTTCTCCAGGGCCCACGCGGCCTTCCATCGCACGTCGCCGTCCTCGTCGTTCAGCACCTGTATGAGGGGTCGGGCTGCAGGCTTGCCGATCTCGCCCAACGCCCACGCGGCTCCCCAACGCACGTCCTCATCCTCGTCATGCAGGGCTTCCACCAGCGCCGCGACGGCGCGCGCCCGTTTCAGTTTGCCCAGGGCCAAGGCGGCGTTAATGCGCAGGTTGACGTTATCGTTCTTTAAGGCATGGATAAGGCCGTTGACGTCTCTCTTGGCCTCCATTTTCTCGATGTTCGGCTTTCCGAATCTCGATTTCGACATCCTGAAGGCGCCCAACTGTGCTCTCCCCTCTTCCTCACGCCGCCGTGGAGTCCGCGAGGCCCGCGAACCGACCGGCATACCTCCTCACAAGCCTGAAACTGCGCATGTCGATTCCGGCTAGAGTTGACAAACCCCAGAGTGTGATTCGGGCGTTTTTGCAGTTAAAACGCCGATTACGCATTTATACTACTCTCTATTATATATTCAGTCATGTCAAGCCTGGCAGCCATGAGCCTAACATGCCGATGGGGGATGATATGAGGGCTTCGAGTGCGAGGCGAACGAAGGAAGACGTAGCGGAAGGGTAGAAATAGGTTTTAGCTTGGTTTCATCGCGAGGCCGGCTGTTCATCTCGGCCGCAGTATCGCAAACAAGCTTAAAAGTTGGTATAGTGGCAGAAAAACGCGGGAGGCTATAGAATCTGTGAGTGAGGCGGAGAGGCTGCCCGCAGTGTGGCTTGGGCTTGAACTGAAGGAGGAGATGGCAATGGCGATAAGCCCGATGGACATCCATCTTAAGGAGTTCGGCACCGTGGGCTCCGGGGTCTACGACAAGGAAGAAGTCGATGCCTTTCTGGACGTTATCGCCGATGACTTGGAGAAGTTGCTGAACAGGAACAAGCAGTTAGAAGAGGCCGTGGCCAGCATGGAGCGCAAGGTCGCCCAGTTCGATGAGATGCAGAAGACCCTGGAGACGGCATTGATGAACGCCCAGAAAAGCGCGGGCAATATCCTTCAGGAGGCGCGCAGCCAGGCTGCCGCGATCATCAAGAAAGCACAGGAAAGAAGCGACCGCATCCTGGAGGACCTCGAGCGCGAGAAAAGCCATATCCTCACCTCTTTCTCGGCCATAAGGGATCAGATCGTGCAACAGATAGCACCGATGAGAGAGCTGCTCCTGAAAAGCCAGAGCTTGCTCATAGAGTACGAGGAGTACGCAACCAAGGCTGACCTGGCCGCGGCCGCGGAATCCTCCGAGGCCCAAAAGGAATCGCCGCAGGAGAAACCGGCGGCTGAAGCTGTGGTGGAAGAGGAAAAGCCCTTGGCCACGGCGGAAGCGGAAGCAGCCCCGCCGGACACTTCCGCCGCCGAGGAGACCGCCGCCGAGCCCTCTCCAGAGGAAAAGGGCAAGTACGTCTGGGAATAGTAACTCGCTTATAGAGGCGGGCGCGTTTTTAGCGCCCGCCTTTTCTCTTAACCGCCCTTTCTCAATCCTGAGCCAGATGGAGAAGGGGCGTAGAATCCCGGGCATCTGGGGCAGCGGCACGGAAAAACCTGAGCCCCGCTCAAGGATTGGCGCAGTGGGGATGGCGCAGCCGTCCGCTTTCCACCTCATGCAGGACATGCTGTTTCCTGAGGAGCAAAGCGGCTTCCTGCCGGGCCCGCAAATAGGGCTGGAAACCCCTCCCGCCATCACGCGGCGGATGCCGTCCCAAGGTCTTTGTCTACATCTATGCGGATGTAGATGGGATCTTCTGCCTCTCTTCCCCGTGCCCGCGTCGGTTGGCTGACCTAAGTCACTCAATCCGTATCGCCGTACCGTGACGCGTCGGGTATGATGTTGGAGGAGCGGCTGATCCGCAAGCCCGTTCCGTTCGTCTCTCGCGGGGTTGGATGAACGGCCGCCATGGAGAGCGGCCTGGCGGGCAAGGCATGGGAGGGTGCTTTGAGATGAACGCCAGCAAAACACCGGCGATATTCCTCGCTCTCTCTTGCGCCCTCGCGTTTTTCTGCGCAGGCTGCTGCATGGCGGGCGGCAGGACGGCGGAGCCCGAGCCGACCTCATCGGGAGGGGAGCGCGTAGGGTGCTTGCCAGAGGCAGCGGAGTCCGGCCACGCTGGCGCTTTGGAATCCAGCCTGGCGTTGCCCCAGGTACCGTCCTTCGACCCTGAAAAGCCCCTGGTGATCGAGCGGGGAAACAACGCCAGAAAGGAAGTGGCTCTCACCATAGACGATGGATGGAACAAAGATGACCGCATACTGGACCTCCTGGAAAAGCAGGGTATCCGCTGCACGGTTTTCGTGATCGGAGGAAGGGGCGTAGGAGAGTCAAACCAGGAGTGGATAAAAAGGATGGACCATGACGGATTCGAGGTATGCACCCATACCTACAGCCACTACAAGCTGACCGACCATCCCGTGCAGTGGATCCTCGAGGATATAAGAAGGGGACAGGACGTCATCGCCTCCGTGACCGGGAAAAGGTATCCCTACATGCGGCCGCCAGGCGGATTCGTGAACGAAGCCGTGCGCTCGGCGGCGGCGCATTGCGGCTGCCATATCGTGATGTGGAGCAACGAGTTCGGGGACATCTCGCCGCAGATGACGGCGGAGGGAGAAGCGAACGCGGTGTTGTCGCGGCTGCGTAACGGGGATATCATCCTCTGCCATTTCGGCGGATACCACACTTATGACGCTCTCAAACTCCTCATTCCCGAGATAAAGAACCGCGGTTATCGCTTCGTGACCTTGAGCGAACTCCTGGCGCCCTGAGCGCCTGGCGACCATGCGTGGTTTTCCCGGCTCATCCAGGGCCGGATCACAGCAGCTTCAGGAAGAGCCTTACCGAGCGCGCGAGCATGGCGTCACTCACCCTGCGGCTGGCGCGGTGAATCCAGTCTCCCAAGTAGGTCTCGGGACATATCTGCACCACGCCTCTGTTCCTCTCCACCGCCTTGACCACCGCCTCCGCCACGCGGTCCGGGGTGTAACCGCGGCGGCGGTACATGCGCACTATCCTCTCCCTCAGCTCGTCCGGCGAGGAGCGTTCTGTCGCGGAGCACAGCCTGGCTGAGCCGGTTATGGGGGTGTCGACGATGCCCGGGCATATCACCGAGACGCCGATGCCATGCAAAGAAGCCTCCGCGCGCAGCGTCTCGGAAAACCCCACCACGGCGTATTTCGTGCAGCAATATGCGGTCATGAGCGGCAACGGCGCCAGCCCCGCACCCGAGGCCGTATTCACTATATGTCCCCCGCCCCCTTGCCCTATCATGCGGGGGTAAAAGGACCGGCACCCGTTGATGACCCCCCAGAGGTTTACGTCCAAGATCCACCGCCAGTCCTCGAGGGAGATGTCCTCGAAGCGGCCTCCCAGCCCGACCCCGGCGTTGTTGTAGAGCACGTCCACGCGACCCATGCGGCGGTAGACCTCGTCGCACCAGCGCTCCACCTGCTCCGCGTCCGAGACGTCCACCACCCGGGAGCGCACCTCAACCCCCAGGCGCCCAAGCTCACATCCCAGGGAATCCAGACCACGCTCGTCAACGTCGGCGACGGCCAGCCGCGCCCCGCGGCGCGCGAAGGCCAGCGCGGTCTCCCTCCCTATGCCGCTCGCCGCCCCTGTGATCGCGACCACCTTTCCCCGGAAATCCATGTTCTCACCCCCGCTATGTCACCGGCTCACGCAACCCTTATCATGCCCTGATGGGCACTACATGCCGCTAGCCTCGCCATTTTCATCCAAATCATGGTAACACATGGGCTCGCCCGGCAGCGGATTCCGGAGAGGGGAAGTTCCTGGCCTGGCGCTCGCCCACACCGCATCGATACCCGAACTCGAAAGCGCTGTTTTCGGGCTTCTCGATCACGCGGCCGCTCGCTTCACATGATAACTAAAGCGGTCGTTTTTAGCTCATGCATCCCATCGACCCCTTTATCGATGCCTCCCCTGCCCGCCGTCCGTCGGTCGCCCGCAGCGCATGGTGTTCATCGCAGCACAACCGTCGAAGGAAAGCCATCTAGAGTAAAAATCGGCTACCAGAAGACCACATCCTGATGAGGGAAACTTTTTTATGCCCTGATGGAGACTATGCCAGAGGAGGTACTGCTGCTGCAAGCTGGACTCCTTTCGCTTGCTTTACTGGTACTTAACAAACGATATGGTAGTCCAGACCGTTAAGAAGTATACAGGCGTTTTAAGACGGGACCTCTTCGCCGGGTGCTTTTCGGGTGGAAAAAGGACGGGCAAGGCTAATGAGTCGAGGTATCGTCGGGACGTGGTGTCTGCTTTTTCCGGGGAGCGACAATCATATTTTCTAGCGCTAAGGATGCATGCGGAGATGATGGTGAGTTTTTCCAGGTAAAAGGGTCCGTGATTTGCGGGACCGCAATAGGGTAAAATCCTTGCAGGGGGGTTACCGTAATAGCCTGGCGTCAACAAGGCCGGAGGCGTGCCGAAGATGTCGAGGAAGGTTCGCCCTCTGGATAGTCGTGTTTGAAGCGCGAGAAAAGGGGATGAGATGAGAAGGAAGGTAGCAGCGTATGCGCTTATCGCCTGCCTGGCGATCACCCTCATGATTTCACCGGTATTCTCCCGGAGGGCCTCCGGGGCGCCTCTCCCGGAGGTTTACAAGGTGGCCATGGACGCCAACGGCGGGGATGTGGCCGCGGGCGATGTCATCACTTACTTCATCACCATGGCAAACCGGGGGGACGCTCCCATACCGGACACCGCGGGGAGCGAGTTCGAGGACCCCATCCCCGCAAACACCGTCTACGTGCCGCTGTCCGCCCAGGTGATCCAGGGAGGAGGGACGGTTTCCTATGACCTGCCCGACAACATGGTCACCTGGACCGGGGCCATCCAGCCGGGAGTCGAGAACGCGGTGGTGATCTCCTTCAGCGTTATGCTCTCCAACACCCTGCCAGACGGCGCAGTAGTGGCCAACCAGGGAACCCTGCGCTGGGACGCGGACGGCGACGGCACCAAGGAGAGCGCCGAGCCATCCGACGACCCCCGCACTCTCCAGACGGATGACGACGCCACGCGGGTGGTGGTGGGTCAATCCCTGGGCAACGTCTCCGCCTGGAAGACGGCCTCAGACACCAACGGTGGCTCCCTGCTGCCGGGCGAGAGCATCCGCTACGACCTTGTGCTTGGAAACGCAAACCCAGCGCCCCTAAAGGCGCGCCTCGTCGACCCCATACCTGCGCGCACTTCCTACGTGGCCGGCAGCGCACAGGCCCTGGACGTCAACGGCGACCCGGCGGGAAACATCTCCTATGATCCCGCCAATGGCCGACTGCTTTGGGAGGGCGACATCGCGGCCACCGGTTTGGTCTTTGTGACATTTCAGGTAAACGTGGACGCGGGCACAGCGGCGGGAACGGTCATCTCCAACCAGGGCACCCTGCGATACGACTCCGACGGCAACGGCAGCCTGGACAAGGAGATGCCCACAGACGACCCCAGGACCAGCGAAGCGGACGACCCCACCTTGATCACCGTGTCCACCCCCGCCGTGCAGACCTGGTTCCTGGCGGAGGGCTCCACGGGGGGCGGCATGGAGACATGGCTGCTGGTACAGAACCCCGGCCAGGAAGCGGCGCACGTGACGGTCATCCTGCAGACGGGAGAGGGGCCGCAAGGGGACCCGGATCTTACCAACGTGGAGATACCCGCCGCCTCGCGCCGCACCTTCAACCTCGGAAGCTACGTGACCGATTTCAACCTCTCCGCGCAGGTGAACTGCCTTGACGGCGAGGTTATCTGCGAGCGTGCCATGTACGGCGACGGCAGGGCCTGGGCGCATGATTCCATCGGGGTGACCGCTCCCGCCGCCGACTGGTACCTGGCGGAGGGCTCCACGGGGGGCGGCATGGAGACCTTCGTGCTCATACAGAACCCGGGGCCGGAAGCGGCCACGGT
>JACVJG010000080.1 GCA_015711875.1 Candidatus Solincola jinzensis
GCAGTAAGGGCATACCGTGGTGGTCTCCTTGGCTTCGCGGATGCGAAGCTCCTCGCCTGCGGCGAAGGCGGGGGCGGAAAACCCGAGCTGGGCGAGGGCCGTGACGCCTATGCCGGCGCCCGACAGCTTGAGGAAACTTCTTCGCGAAAGTTCCATACTTCCTCCCACTTTCCTAGGTCCTTTACTGCGCTTGCCGAAGAACTCAAGTCCTCTTCCTGTCCGTGTATATATATAAAACCCTCTGCCGGGTATGAACCTCATAGGGTTGCATGATTTCCGGAATCGCCGGTCCCGCGGGCACCTGCCGTCATGCATACAAGTTGTCATCGCAGGAAGAGATGACCCCTCCCAAGATCCACTGAAAGAGCACCAAAGAATATCTTCAAAGCTCTCATATTACCTGGGCCTGAATATCAATATTAAGCCATCTTATGAAAACATAAATTATGTTAATAATGCAACCCGGACGAGAGGGTTTGCATCTTCTTGTGGAAGATGGCGGGCCGCGGGAAAGCCAGAGCCTTACGACTTGTATAGATCAGCGGGTTAACATAGTCTGAGGTGATGAGAACATGTTATTGACCCGTCGAGGGAAGAAACTCCCCACGGAGCCAGAAAGGGCAAGGGCGGGTGACGGAAATGACGCGCATCGAGGCGGATGGCATAGCGTATTCCTACGGGGCCCGCATGGCGGTGGACCACATCTCCTTCCGGGTGGAAGAGGGTGAGGTGCTGGGATTCCTCGGCCCCAATGGCGCTGGTAAGACCACCACCCTCAAGATGCTGGTGGGCCTGCTCGTGCCGCAGGCCGGGAGGATAAGCGTCCTGGGCCGGGATATGGTGAGGGAGAGAGAAAAGGCGCAGGCCCGCATCGGGGTTTGCTTCGAGGAGAAAAGCCTCTACGAGGACATGTCCGCCGCGGCGAACCTGAGGTTCTTCGCCTCCCTCTTCGGCATCAGGAAACCCGATGTGACCGGCCTCCTGGAGAGGGTGGGCCTTCCTCCCGACCGCAATGACCGCGTGGCGAATTTCTCCAAGGGGATGAAACAGCGACTCATGGTGGCCAGGGCGCTGGTCAACCGCCCCGACGTGCTTTTCCTGGACGAGCCCACGGACGGTCTGGACCCGGTTTCCTCGGAGGCTATCCGCCGCGTCATCCTGGAGGAGAAGGAGCGGGGGGTGTCGGTTTTCCTCACCACCCACGACATGATGGAGGCGGACAAACTCTCCGACCGCGTGGCTTTTATTCCTGACGGGAGAATAGCGGCATTCGACACCCCGGAAAACCTCAAGCACGCTTACGGCAAGAGGGTGCTGAAAATCCGCTACCTGGGGAACGCCGGGGTGGCGGAGGAGGAGATCCCCCTGGATGAACGCGGTTCGGCGGGGAGAGTGCACGCGATCCTCTCCAGACACGAAGTCCTCGACATGCACACCGAGGAAGCCACGCTCGAGGACATCTTCATCATGGTGACGGGCAGAAAGCTGGATTGAGAGGCCGCAAACAAAGAGGGCAAGGAGATTTACCACTGCAGGTATTGGCGTGGCCTGAAAGGATGGCTTCCGGATCATGTTGACATACTGGAAGCTGGATTGAGAGGCCGCTGGCGGTTACGCGCAGGTCCTTGACCCGGCGAGGAAAAGCGTGGCGAAGAGAATAGCAACCATCTTCAGGAAGGATCTGGCGCAGATCATGCGCAACCGCTTCCTGGCGTCCATCTCCATATTGACCATCCTGGTATTCGGCATAATATACCAGATAATGCCATCACAGGTAGACGAGACCTTCAGAATGGGGCTCTACCTGGAAGTGGGCGGGGAGGCGGCAACCGCCTTTGGCCTCGAAGGCGGAAGGGAGGAGCTAGCGTCAAGGCTGCGGGAGGCGGGCGGGAAGGACGCAGAAGGAGGCCTGGAGCTTGTATGGGCGGATTCCGAGGCCGAGCTCATGCGGATGGTGGAGGATGGAGCGGTGAGCGCGGGCGTTTCCCTGCGGGCGACTGGCGTGGAGCCGAAAGTCGCGCTCTATGTCGCTTCCGATACCCCTGCTGAGGTCTCGGAGGCGGGCGAAGCCGTGGCGAGGGAGATGAGTTACGCCCTGGTCGGCTCCCGCCTGCCCGCGGAGTTCGAGGCCACGGTGCTGGGCATGGACCTTCTGGGGCGGCAGATCCCCATACGGGACAGGCTGCGGGTGACCCTGCTGGCTTTCGTCTTCCTCCTGGAGATCTACAGCCTGGGAAACCTGGTCATGGAGGAGGTGCAGAAGAGGACCGCGCAGGCGATGCTGGTCACTCCCGTCACCCTGGGGGAGTTCATCTCCGCAAAGGCGGTTACGGGTATCGTTTTCACCTTCTGCCAGGGCTTGCTCCTCGCCTTGTTTCTGAGGGCGATGCCGGGCGGCGTCTGGCCAGCCATGCTGGCGTTCCTGCTCATGGGCGCGGCCATGATGGTGGGGCTGTCTTTCATCATCGGGGCGGTGAGCAAGGACTTCATCTCCATGGCCATGCTCTCCCTCATCCCCATGGTGGTGTTGGTGATCCCAGGTTTTCTGGTGGTGTTCCCAGGCTTCGACCCCACCGTGGTGAAGGCCATTCCGACCTATTGGCTGGTGAAGCCGTTCGACGGCATGCTTAATTACGGCGCCGGCTTCTCCGCCTACCTTTCGTCCCTGCTGTGGCTGGCGCTGTTCACCGCGGCCTTCTTCGCCGCGGGGTTCGCGATCCTCAAGAGGAGGCTGGCATGAGCGCGCGAAGGATCGCCGCGATTATGAGGAAAAGCCTTAACCCGCGCAATCCCTATATCGTCTTCGTGCTGCTGGGGCCACTTATATATGCCGCCATCTTCCAGTTCGTCTTCGCTATCTGGGAGTCAAGGCCCAGGATAGCCGTTTACGAGGAGGGCGGCGCGGCGGTCACGCGTGAGCTGGAGGCCGCCGGGGCGGTGGAGGTTCTTTCCGAACCCTCTACTGACGGCGTGAGACGGCTGGTGGAGAAGAGGCGCGTGGATGTCGGCCTGGTCCTCAGTGAGGAGGAGAAGGAAAGGATCGCTTTGGGGGAGGAAGCGACGGTAAAGATCTATATCAACGGCGAGAGCCTGGCGAAAAACCGCGTCACCGCCGCGGCTTCCATAGCCGGTGCCCTGCGCTCATTGTCCCCGAGCGCGCGCGAGGTGGGGTTCGAGGTGATAAAGTTGGGCGAGGAGAAAGCCCTCTCCGTCATGGAGGTTTTCCTGCCCTTCATCGTCATCTACGTCATCCTCCTCGGGGGCCTCATGCTCCCCGCCTCCTTCCTGGTGGATGAGAAAGAGAAAAAGACCCTGGCGGCGCTCCTCGTGACCCCGGTAACCCTCACCGAAGTACTCCTGGCTTTCGGGGCGGTCGGCGTGTCCGTATCCCTTCTCATGGGGCTGGTGCTTGTGTTGCTCACGGTGGGCTTCGCCCAGCCGGTCATCATGCTGGCCGTTTTCGCGCTCGGCTCCCTTCTGGCGGCGGAATGGGGCCTGTTGTTGGGCCTTCTCGCCCGAGACCAGACCACCCTTGTGGCCTATATCAAGGCCTTCGGCATCTTCCTCATAGCCCCCGCCCTGTTCATCGTCAACCCGAGCTGGCCCCAATGGGTCGCGAGGGTCTTCCCCACCTACTATATCGCCAACCCCGTCTTCCGCCTGGCCGTCTACGGCGAAGGATGGCGGGAGCTTTTATGGCAGATTATGGTACTTACCGGATTGGCCGTCCTCTTCATGCTTCCCCTGCCGGCAGTCGCGGCTCGCTGGGGGAAGAGGGCTTAAATGCCTCAGGCATGGGGGTCAGGCCTCGCCACGTGCCTAAGGCATGGGGGTCAGGCCTCGCCAGGTTGACCGAGAATAAGAAAAATGGCGGCAATATGCCAGTAATTACCAGCATTGAGCTGGAATAATGCACTTTCTACCCTTGCGAGGTTTCAATTCTCGGTCACCCTGTCGCCACGTGCCCGGCGATGGCGGACGCTTTTCCCAGGCGAGTGCACAGAGCGATAAGCAGGGCGGCGGGGAAGGCATAGCGGCTATATGGTATATTATCCCATCCTCTCGCTGGTGAAGGTGTGTCCTTCAGGCCTTTCCTGGATCCGAAAAAGGACAGGCCTTCCAGAAAAAGCCCTGCTCTCTGCGCTTCTCGCTCCATGCGCCGTGGTTTTAACCGAACAGTGTTTGATAAAATGGATGAGGCGGATAAGGCTGAGGCAGCGAGACAAAGGAGGTGGTCATGCCGAGGCCGCCCATGAAGTCGCATGAGGTACGAGCGGTGAAGAACCGCATTCTCCAGGCGGCGGTGGAACTCATCGCGGAGGAAGGATTCCAGAGCCTCTCCATGCGCAAAATAGCGCGCAGGATGAACATCTCCGCCCCCACCATCTATTATTACTACGCCAATAAGGACGAGCTTAACATCGCCATCCGCAAGCGCGCGGGTGAGATCCTCTACCGCAGGATGTCCGTCGCTTACCGTTCTGGCCGGGACGTCGAGGAAAAGGGCTGGCGCATGATAAAAGCCTACCTCGATTTCGGCCTGAGCATGCCGGATTACTATGCCATCATGTTCGATTCTACCGCCCCCAAGCATTCCGATTACGTGGGCACCGAGCTGGAGGAGGCGGCACGCGAGGAGCTGGTCTCGTCCATGCGCAATGCCGAGCTTCTGTGGAAGGTGCTGGGGGAGTTCAAGCGGGCTGGATACACTATGCCGGGCGACATCGAGCGCCTTGGGATGGTGCTCTGGAGTGAGCTGCACGGGCTGGTGTCCCTGCATAACAACAACCTCTTCAGGGAGATAGGCTATCCCTCGAAGAGGGAGGTATTCGAGACGGCCAAGCTGTATTACGAGACCTTCCTGTCCATATTCAGTCCCGGAAGCGAGAGCGTGCCTGCCGCTAAGCGTGGGGCAGACGGCCATAACGTCGATGGAGACAAGGCGGAATAGCGGATTCCCGGCTCTTTTCCTGGGATAGCGCCTGGAGAGGCTGGCGCGGCCTGCCTTTCGCTTCCAGTGCGCGGGGGGAGAAGCCAGGTATGTAATGGCGGACGTCTGATCCCCACCGGTGAACCGCGCTGAAGGGCGAACAGGCTGGGTTTTCATGGATGAGATGGGCGGAGTAAAGAAGGCGTGATCCTCACGCTTTATCGGTGGCGATGCTGAGGAAAGGAGAAGAGAGAAAGGGGGAAAGATGGGTGAGTACGCCGAGCGGGTGAGGGTGGCCCTAGCGGATCTGGAGGCGGACGACCTGGCGTCGTTGCTCCGCGAGGCGCTGGAGGCGGGCGAGAAGGCCACTGACTTGCTGGCGGCTATGGGTGAGGCCATGGTGGAGGTGGGGAGGCGCTTCGAGGCGGGCGAATACTTCCTGGCCGACCTGGTGCTGGCGGGAGAGGAGATGAAGGAAGGGGTCGCGGTGCTCGAGCCCCATCTCTCCTCGGGCGACAAGGGGGCAAGGGGTACGGTGGTTATCTGCACCGTAAAGGGAGACATCCACGATATCGGCAAGAACCTGGTCGGTACCATGCTCTCCAGCGCCGGCTTCAAGGTGGTGGACCTGGGAGTGGACGTGCCGGCGGAGAGAGTGGTGGAGGCGGTCAAGGAAAACTCCGCGCAGGCGGTGGGTCTGTCCGTGTTGCTCACCACCATGGTGGGCTCTGTGGGCGAGGTTGTCGCAGGCCTGAAGGAAGCGGGCTTGCGCCAAAACGTAAAGGTGGCCGTCGGGGGCGCCTGCGTCACCGATGAGGTGGTGGAGCGATACGGGGCTGACGCCATGGGGCGCGACGCCGTGGAGGCGGTGCGCATTTTCTCCGGTTGGATGCGATAGGGGCGGGGGAAAGGGGTGAAAAATGCCTGATAAGCACCGCAGGGTAATCGATGCGCTGGAACTGCGCCAGCCCGACCGCGTCCCGGTCATGGACCTCATGAACGAGTTCTCCACCAGCAACGCTATCCTGGGAAAGAAACCCAACCCCCTGGGGAAAATGGTCAAAGACCCCAGGATGTCCAAGGTCATGGACCGCTTGTTCTCGCTGCCCGGGTCCGCCATGCTCACCGACCGCGAATTGGAGCGCTTCGCTCACCTCGGGGCGGCGGCCGCGGTGAGGATGGACTATGACGCGGCCTGGGTGAGCTGCTTCCCCGTGTTGCGTTTCCGCGACTCCCGCACCATGACCGACATCTTCGGGCGCCTGTGCGAAGTATACGTGGACGCGGCCGGGAATCTCGCCAACCCCATATACCGCGAGGGCCTTATCAAGTCCCCCGCCGATTGGTACGCCTGGCCCAAGCGGGATATCCTCCGCCTGCCGGAGAAGGTCAACAGGGTCTTCCGGGAGGTACGGGCAGAGTACGGAGACCGGCTCTTTATCTTCGCTTTCGCCAACTATGGGCTCTTCGAGAACACCTGGCAGCCGATGGGTTTCGAGCGTTTCGCGGTGGCTGCGCGCAAGGAAAAGGATTTTCTCCGCCGTGTGATACGTTTCTACGCCGACCTTCACTGCATGCTCATGGAGGCCGCCGCCGACGCCGGGGTCCCGGGCTTCGTCCACACCGACGACCTGGCTTACAAGTCTGGGCCCATGCTCAGCCCTCGACTCATCGAGGAGCTGTTCGGGGATCATTACCGGCGCATTACCGAGACCGCCCATGCCTTGGGAATGAAGATAATCATGCACTCGTGCGGGAACACCACCTCGCTCCTCGAGCGCTTCGTGTCCTGGGGGTTCGACGCCGTGCATCCCCTGGAGCCCACCGCGGGAGTCGACCTCGCGGCCGCCAAGCGCGAGGTGGGGGACCGCATATGCTTGATAGGGAACCTGGACATCACCCATATCCTGGTGGACGCCTCGCGCGAGGAGGTTTTCGCAGCGGTACGGCAGGCCATCATGGACGCGGCCGAGGGCGGCGGGTTCATCATCGCCCCCGACCACAGCCACCCGGACATCTCGGTGGAGCGGCTGCGCTGGATGGTGGAGGCGGCCCGGGAATACGGCACCTACCCCCTCAAGGCATAGGCCGCCGGCTTCCAGGGGCCGAAGGATGAGTCAACGCCAGGGGGTCGACGCCGCTCGTCCCCAGACCATAATAACCCGACTCGTATGCCTTTAGGCTTGGAGCCTCTTTTCCAAAGTGTTCGGCGTGGGCCTTCATCCCATCCCGCTGCCGGATTCACTTTACAACGCGCATCGCCGCATAAGGGGATGACCATGGCCGGGGCATGCAGGGTAAGCGCTTGGCTCGGGCCTTCGTCCCATCCCGCTGCCGGATTCACTTTACAACGCGCATCGCCGCATAAGGGGATGACCATGGCCGGGGCATGCAGGGTAAGCGCTTGGCTCGGGCCTTCGTCCCATCCCGCTGCCGGATTCGCTTACAGCACGCATCGCCGCATGAGGGGATGACCCTGTACGGGGAATGCAGGGTATAATGACCTCGTCTTGCGGGTTTGCGTGAACGAAACGGGTTTGGCCATGTACGCTGCGGAGACGCTTTCCACGGGCGAGCTGATCCTGTACCTCCTTCCCGTGATCATCATCCAGTTTTCGCTTATGATATTCGCCTTGATCGACCTGGCCCGGCGTGAAAAGGTGCGCACGGGCAACAAGGTCTTATGGGCGCTTATCATACTGTTGCTCAACCTCATAGGCCCCATCATCTACCTCGCGTGGGGAAGATATCCCGCCGAGGAGGAAAGGGACTTCCGGCATTGGCCCGGCTGATGCCGTCGGGCAGACTGGACCTGGAGGTTCGGCGACCTCACCGTGGTGGGCCGGACGGACGACGGCGTTTTCACGTAAAGACGGGCAGGTTATCCAGAGGAGAGGAAAGGGACTTCCGGACATGGGTGGTGATTGCGTATTGGAGGTTGCCGGCCTGACCAAGAGGTTCGGCGACCTCACCGCGGTGGACCACCTGAGCTTCGCCATAAAGCCCGGCAGGCTGGTGGGATTCGTCGGACCCAACGGGGCGGGGAAGACCACTACCCTGAAGATGCTCCTCGGCCTCATCTCTCCCGACGAGGGCAAGGTTATCCGCTTCGGAAGGGAGGCGGACCGGCGCGACCTGGAGTCCCTTTCCAGGATCGGCTACGTACCCGATATTCCTTCCTTCCCGGAGTGGATGCGTCCCCTTGAGTTCCTGGAGTATATCGGCGGTTTTTTCAGCCGGGACAGGAAGAGGGTGAGGGAGCGCGCGGAGGAGTTGTTGCGGGAATTCGGGCTGGAGAGGCTTGCGAGGAGAAAGGTGGATGGTTTCAGCAGGGGGGAGCGGCAGAGGCTGGGAATGGCGCAGGCGATGATGGGGGAGCCCGAGCTGCTGGTGCTGGACGAGCCCACCTCGGGGCTTGACCCGCTCGGCCGCTACGAGGTCATAACCTATATGGAGCGCTTGAAGGGCAGGGCGGCGGTGCTGGTCTCCACCCACCTCCTGGAGGACGTGGAGAGGATATGCGACGACGTGCTGATGATCGACAGAGGAAGGAAAATACTGGATGCCCACCTGTCGGAGATAAGGTCATATCGGGAAGGGAAGGCCCTCGTGGTGGAGGTCGCGGAGGGCGGCGAGAAGCTGGCGGCGGAACTCTCCGCCATGCCGTGGGTGAAGGCTTTGAGAGCCCGAGGGAACGCCCTCGAGGTGGTGGTTTCGGACAGTAAGGCGGCGGGCAAGGAGATGGCGGCGGTAGTCGCCCGCCTCGGGCTGGAGCTGGTGAGGTTCGAAGGGCGTCCACCCAGCCTGGAGGAGATATACATCGCCTTGACCAGGGGAGAGAATATCTTCGGCGACCCGGAAAACCCTCACGGCCGACCGGCCTGGGCGTGACCGTCGCATGATGGGGGCGGGATCGCTGGAGATCCCAGCGGAAAAACCGGGCATTACCTCGGGGTTTTGAGCGGTTCGAGGCGCTGCGCCGACTTGATCGTCGCGGTTGGCCTCGCTTGGGGGAGAGGATCGACTTGCGGAACCAGCTGAGAGAAGACCTTCTGGAAGCGGGACGCACCTGCTGTGCTCACTGGAAGGAATGCGCAGCAGGGTTCGCGGAAAGGGTATCGGGCGAGGTGTAAGGTCTTGCGGAACCAGCT
>JACVJG010000081.1 GCA_015711875.1 Candidatus Solincola jinzensis
AAACGCATCCCAAAACCATTGACGTCCTTCGAGGGAAAGCGCCCGCGAAAGTTCGCGGAGGATCTTGCTTGCGGCCCTCTCAAGCGCTGGGACTTTCATCGTATTATCATGCATGGAAAGGCGAGCCGAAGCCTCCCGCTCACGCTCCATTTCGACCATCCAAGGCACGAAAAAGCGCGCTTTCGGGATTCTTCTCATCATCGCAGCGTTAAACGAAGATAATGATATCGAGAGGAGTGCCTATGGGTAAGCAAGGTGCGGAGAGGATGATCCCTGATGGCAACGGTGTGTGTGACAGCATCATACGCATCGAGCTCATCACCCACTTTCACCGTAATCCGGGTATGGAGAGCACTCCGGCCTGCATGGCTGAAGCCATAGGCCGCGATCTTTCACGGGTGGAAGAGCAGCTGAAAAAACTCGTCCAGCTGCGCATTTTGCTGGAAAAGCCGCGCGGGGACGAGGTCTATTACCGCTATCTTCCCCCTTTGTCCTCCTCTATGGGGAGAAGAAGGGGGCCACATGCCATAGAGATGGGCGAGGCTTCCCTGGGAATAACATGACCTCTCGGGTGGTCTTGGGGACCTTCACGAAAACGCTGCGAACAGCCATGACGCATGAGGGAAAACCGTTCACCCCTTGCAAGTTACCATTCGGTACGCGGATAGCTCCTTTGACGGAGAGTTTCTTTGCGCCAGGCCGTATTGACGGGGATAATCTGTTCATGGAAAGGATTCCTGCGGTAGGGGCAAGGAAAGCGGGGAGGAGATATGTCCGGCAAGGTCATAAGGGTTGAGGTCATAGCCTTTTTCAACCGCTTTCCACAAAAGATGTGCACCTGCGAGGAAATCTCCGAGATACTGCAAAAACCGCAAGAGGAGGTCGAGTCCCAACTCGAGAGCCTTGTGCGCTTAGGCCTGCTGGAGCGCCTCGATGAGGGGGGAGCGGCCATCTTCCGCGCCAGGGCCGCTTATACCGGCGTCAACCATTGCCATTTCCATGTGGAGACGCGGAAGAGCGTGGATGTGGATGGTGCCTCCAGGGCGAGCGCCACTGAAGCCGAAGAGGTTCTCGGGGGCTGGAAAGACCATCTAGAGGAAGCCCCCAACCCGATGGCGATGCCGGTCACGGGTGCAGGAGGGGCGGCGGAGGCCCTGAAACAATGTGATGGAACCGAGCCGTCGGTGGACGACTTTTCAAAAGCCGACAGGGGAGATCATCGGCGACGCTACCTGTCCATGTTCTTGTAAGCCACCAAAGGCCAGACGCCGTCCTAATCGTTTTGAGCTTCTTGCCCGATTTCGCAAGGGGTGGAAATACCCAGGGAGTCCATCTCCGCTTTCAACTCGCTTATGAGCTCGTCCAGCCTTTCCCGCCTCCTGACTAGGGCGCGGAGGCGGGAGCGGTATCCATCCTCTCCGACGTCACGAGCGGTTTCCGGGCAGATATCTCGGTAGGAGCACCAGGGACACAGGCGGTTCGGGGTCGGGGAGAAGTCGCCCTGGGAAATACGGTCGGCCACGCGGTCGATGCGCTCCCGGACACGGGCTATCCCCTCGCCATCGAGGGGACGGGTGGAGTAACGCTGGTTGGGCACAAGGTAGTAAAAAGTGAGTTTGGACGGGGTTATTCCCCACACCTCACCACAGGCGAGCTGGTAAATGGGAAGCTGTAAGTCCTCCCGCAGCCTGGCTATCTCCGGGAGCCGACGATTGGTCTTGTAGTCGATGATCTCGTACCTCCCGTCCGCATGACGGTCCACGCGGTCGATGACCCCGCTGAGGACGTAGCTCCCCATGTCCAGCTCGAAACGCTCCTCCAGCGCCACCGGGAGGCGGAAATCGGCCATGTTGACATGGTAGTAACAGCTCAAAACCTCACGCGCGTGTTCGAGAAACGCCCTTTCCTGCTCCTCGCCCTCGAAACCCTCGCTGCTCCAGCAGCAGGTCAGGTATTCCAGAAACTCATCGAGGGTGGGGGGCACGGGGACGTCGCGCCGGTATAGCCACTCCAGGGCGGCGTGCAGGCTCCTACCGAAGGAGAGGTGAGGGCTTGGCTCCTCCTCTATGCCATCGATGTAACGATACCGGTAGGAAAGGGGGCAACGCTCGTATGCACTGATGGCGGTGTAACTCAGACGCATGACGATCCTCCTACCGTATATGCCGCTATCTCCAATAGGGGCGCACTATGTCGAATACCCTTCCGTGGACAAGCGCGAGGCCGCCGGCCGCCACGAGAAGGGCAACGGGCTGCATGTCGCCACGGGAAGTTATAATAACACCGACCGGTGACGAAAAGGACCCGGATGGAAGGGTGGCGAAATCCCTCTTGGGGTGGTGACGCCTCTCTGCTATGCGGCAGCGGCGTCCGAAAAGGCGCCTTTTCCGCGATCGGAGGTGAGGAGTTGGGAGTCCCGTTCGTGCACCTGCACAACCATACCGAATACTCTATGCTGGACGGCGCGGCTCGCATACCGGATCTGGTGTCTACGGCGCGGGAAAAGGGTTTCGAGGCGCTGGCCATAACCGACCACGGAGGCATGTACGGCGTTATCCCTTTTTACCGCGAGGCAATGAAGCAAGGGGTCAAGCCTATCCTGGGCGTGGAGGTTTACCTGACCCTGGGTTCACGTTTCGACCGCAAGCCGGCCAAGGAAGATCCCAACCATCATCTACTCTTGCTGGCTGAGAACATGACCGGCTACCGCAACCTCATGAAGCTGGTCACCCTCTCCTTCATGGACGGGTTCTACTATAAGCCCCGCGTGGACAAAGAGGCGCTTCGCGCCCACAACGAGGGCATCATAGCCCTTTCCGCATGTCTTAAAGGGGAGATCGCATCACGCCTCCTCGCCGATGACTACGAGGGAGCGGAGGCGGCAACGCGCGAATACCGGGACATCTTCGGAGAGAGGCGGTTCTTCCTGGAGCTCATGGACCACGGCCTCCCGGAGGAGAGGAAGATCAACCCCGGGCTGCTGCAGCTGGCGGAGGAGCTGGGGATAGGGCTGGCGGCCAGCAACGACCTTCATTACGTGCGCAGGGAGGACAGCATCCACCACGACGTGCTGCTCTGCATCCAGACCAACTCCACCCTCGACCAGGAGGACCGGCTGAGGTTCTCTAGCGACCAGTTCTACCTCAAGGATTTCGAGGAGATGAGAGAGGTCTTCCAGGCAACGCCGGAGGCGCTGGCGAACACGGTGGAGATCGCGGAGCGCTGCAACGTGGAGCTGGAGTTCGGGAGGTATCTACTGCCCAAGTACCAGGTACCGGATGGTTACGACCTCGACGGCTACCTTGAGAAACTGGCCTGGGAGGGATTGCGCCAGCGCTATGCCGAGGTCACACCGGAGCTGGAGGAGAGGCTGCGTTACGAGCTCTCGGTCATCAAGGAGATGGGGTTCTCGGGCTATTTCCTCATCGTCTGGGATTTCATCCGCCACGCCAAGGAGAAGGGCATAATGGTTGGCCCTGGAAGGGGATCGGCGGCGGGGTCGCTCACCGCCTACTGCCTGGGGATAACCATCGTGGACCCCATGCGCTATGGCCTTCTCTTCGAGCGTTTTCTAAACCCCTCCCGCCGCACCATGCCCGATATCGACATCGACTTCTGCTACAAGCGCAGGCCGGAGGTCATCGAGTACGTCAGCCGCAAGTACGGCGAGGACCGCGTGGCGCAGATCGTGACTTTCTCCACCATGGCGGCGCGGGCGGCGATACGCGACGCGGGCCGGGTGTTCAACCTGGAGTACGGGAAGGTGGACCGCCTGGCGAAAATGGTCCCTGAAGGGGTGATGAACATAACCATCGACCAAGCGCTAGAGATCTCGCAGGAGTTAAGGGAGGCCTATGAGTCCGACGAGCTGGCGCGCAAGATCATCGACACCGCCCGTAACCTGGAGGGAATAACCCGCCAGGACTCTATCCATGCCGCAGGGGTGGTGATAGCCGACGACGAGTTGTGCAACTACACCCCGCTGCAGCGCAGGGGGTCGGAGGAGGAGGTGGTGACCCAGTTCGACATGGCGGCCATCCAGGAGATCGGGCTGCTGAAGATGGATTTCCTGGGGTTGCGTACCCTTACCGTGATCAGCGATACCCTGGACAACATCCAGCGCTTGCACGGCATACGCATCGATATCGAAAAGGTCCCCCTTGACGACCCCAAGACCTACGAGCTCCTGCAACGCGGCGAAACGGTGGGGGTGTTCCAGCTGGAGAGCGCGGGAATGCGCTCCCTACTCCAGGAACTGCGCCCGGATTGCTTTGACGACATCATCGCCTGCCTGGCTCTCTATCGACCCGGGCCCCTGCGGGGCGGATGGGTGAAGACCTTCGTCAACCGCAAGCACAAACGCGCCCCCGTCGAGTATCCCCACCCCGACCTCGAGCCGGTGCTGGAGGAGACCATGGGGATCATCCTCTACCAGGAGCAGGTCATGCGCCTGGCGGTGGAGATGGCGGGTTACAGCATGGCCGAGGCCGACGTGCTGCGCGGCGTGGTGGCCAAGAGCAAGGCCAAGGAGATGGAGGTGCACCGCACCAAGTTCGTGGAAGGGGCGGTGGCCAGGGGCTACGACCGCCGCCTGGCGCAGATGATCTTCGACCTGGTGAAGGAGTTCGGCTTTTACGGCTTCAACAAAAGCCATTCCACCGCCTATGCCGTGATCTCCTACCAGACGGCCTATCTAAAAGCCCACTACCCCAAGGAGTTCATGGCCGCCAACCTCACCAGCGTGACCGGGAACAAGGACAAGGTGCCGGTGTTCGTGAACGAATGCCGCAAGCTGGGAATACCCATCCTACCGCCCGACATCAACGAAAGCCTCAAGGAGTTCACTCCCGTGGAGGAAGGGATACGCTTCGGGCTGTCCGCGGTGCGCAACCTGGGGGAGAGCGCCGCGGAAAAGATCATCGCCCTGCGCAGGGAACAGGGACCTTACCGCTCCTTGCTCGACTTCTGCACCAGGGTCGGACCGGGGGTGGTGAACAAACGCGCCCTGGAGAGCCTGATCAAGAGCGGCGCTTTCGATTTCCTGGGTTACACCCGCAACCACCTCCTTAAAGTGTATGAGCGCGTAGCGGACATGGCAGCCGAAAGGCAGCGCCTCATCGAGGAGGGGCAGTTCTCGCTCTTCGGAGAGGAGGACGTGGATGACCCCTTTGCCGAGGAAGCGGTGGAAGAGGAGCTCCCCAGGGACGTCATGCTGGCGTATGAGAAGGAGATGCTGGGCATATACGTGACCGATCATCCCCTCATGCAAGTAAAAGACGAGCTGCGCCGCCACGTGGAGTGCGAGATCGCGGATCTCCCCGAGCTCGCCGACGGATCCGTGAAGTGGATCGGTGGGATCATCGGCAAGATATCCCAGAGAGTCACCAAAAAGGGCGACCTCATGGCCAGCCTCAGCCTGGAGGACCTCACAGGCAGGGTGGAGGTGACGGTTTTCCCCGCCCTCTTCGCCCAGAACCGCGAGATACTGCGCGAGGACGGTATCGTGTGCGTAAAAGCGAGGGTTGAGGCGGGGGATAGGGACGAGGAAAGCGGTGGTACCGTGCGGGTGGTGGCCCTGGAGCTGAAGGAGCCGCGCCTGCGCAAGCCCGAGGACTGCGAGCTATGCATAAGGCTGCTGCGCTATCAGGCGGAAAAGGACACCCTCGAGGACCTCAAACGCGTTCTGGGGAGACATCCGGGCAGGACCCCTGTTAAACTCAAGCTTGAGGAAGGGGACACCCTGAAGGTCTTCCGCCTTCCGAAGGAGTTGAGCGTGGATCCGGACAGCTCCTTGTACGCTGAGGTGCTGTCGCTCCTGGGAGAGGGCTGCATAGCCCTGGAATAGAGACAGGCGCGGCGGCCGCAGCAAGGCTGTGACAGCGTGCCGAAGCCGCCTTGAAGGAGGAAACAAGGGAAAGCATGAAGGTATTTCGGAGAGAGGATTTCACGAGCCTGGAGG
Organism: Candidatus Solincola jinzensis; assembly: GCA_015711875.1. The sequence continues at coordinate 5,960 of JACVJG010000081.1, forward strand.
AACTGAGAAAGGCCCTGGGCTGGGGCTTCTGGATGGAGGAAGACCAGGCCGTGGAGGTCAAGGAGATCATCGCGAGGGTAAGGCGGGATGGTGACACGGCCCTTTACGAGCTCACGAAGGAGTTAGACGGAGTCGATATCTCCTCCCGGGGAATCCGTGTCACCAAAGCCGAGATCGAAGCTTCATCCGCCGCGGTGGGAAGGGATTTTGCCGATGCCGCGCGTGTCGCGGTCAGGTCCATCACCTCCTTTCATCGTCACCAGACATGGGAATCGGACTTCTGGGATTCCGAGGAAGGGGCCCGCCTGGGCCAGATGCTCAAGCCGCTGCGCCGCGTGGGGGCATATGTCCCGGGAGGGATGGCGTCGTATCCCTCCACCGCCATGATGACGGTGATTCCCGCCAAGGTCGCCGGAGTGCAGGAGATAGCGGTTTGCGTGCCCCCATCCCGAGACGGAGACGTAAACCCCTACACTCTTTTCGCGCTGAGATTGCTGGGGGTGAGCGAGGTCTACCGCGTGGGCGGCGCGCAGGCCATCGCCGCCATGGCCTACGGCACGGAGACCGTTGGTGCAGTGGAGAAGATCGTGGGTCCGGGGAACGCTTACGTGACATTAGCCAAAAAAGAGGTCTTCGGACTGGTGGGTATCGACATGCTCGCCGGGCCGAGCGAGTTGGTGATCATAGCGGACGCGGAGGCAGGGGAGGATTTCGTCGTACAGGAAATGCTGGCCCAGATGGAGCATGGTGGGGGAGCACGGGCATGCCTTATCACCACACATGAGGAATTGGCGCGCAGGGTGGGGGAACGCCTTGGGGGCTCCGACGTGCCTGGAGGCGGCACGGCCGCGGCGGTGCTGGTGGATGGCCTGGAGGAAGGGGTGAGGATCGCCAACCAACTCGCGCCCGAACACCTGCTCCTGGCAACCGCGGACTTTCCGTCCCTGCTTCCCAAGGTCAACAACGCGGGCTCCATTTTCCTGGGAACGGAATCCCCGGTGGCCCTGGGCGATTACGCCATGGGGGTAAACCACGTCCTCCCCACGCGGGGAGCGGCGCGGTACGCCTCCCCCCTGGGGGTGTACGATTTCGTCAAGCGCTCCAACATCGTCTTTTCCAATCCCAAGGCGAACCGCATACTGGGTCCGGTGGTGCAGGCCCTGGCGGAGATGGAGGGACTCGTCAATCACGCCGAGGCCATGCGCAGGCACCTGCGTTGAGCGCCTGCGCCTACAGCGGGCTTTTTGTGCTAATCTATTGTGCATGAGAAAAGCGAGCCTGGAGAGGAATACCGCCGAGACGCGGGTCAAGCTGGACCTGTTCCTTGACGGTGACGGGCGGTGCGAGGTGTCCACGGGCATAGGTTTTTTCGACCACATGCTTGAGCTTCTGGCCTACCACGCCTGCATGGACCTCAGCCTTGAGGCGAAAGGAGACCTCGAGGTGGACCAGCACCACACCGTCGAGGACGTAGGGCTATGTCTCGGTAGGGCGCTCAAGGAGGCACTAGGGGGCAAGGAGGGCATCGAACGCTACGGATGGGCCCTTCTTCCCATGGACGAGGCTCTTTGTATGGTGGCCCTTGACCTCAGCGGCAGGCCGCACCTCTCCTACGAGCTCGAGCTTCCATCACGATTGGTCTCCGATTTCGACCCCACCTGCCTGCGGGAATTCCTACAGGCCATGGTGAACGAGGCGGGGATCACCCTGCACGTAAAGGGCCTGGCCGGGGCGAACCCGCATCATGTCATGGAGGCGGCATTCAAGGGCATCGGCAGGGCTCTGGGAACGGCCGCCAGCCACGCGTCCAGGCGCAGGGGGGCGCCCTCCAGCAAGGGAACCCTTTAAGGGACGAGGTGTCCACCATGATCTGCATCGTCGATTACGGCATGGGAAACCTGCGCAGCGTGGAAAAAGCCTTTGCTTTCCTGGGCCAAAAGGCGGTCGTGACCTCGGACCCGGAGATCGTGCTCTCCGCCTCCGGAGTGGTGCTTCCCGGCGTGGGAGCCTTCGGCGACGCCGCGAAGGAGCTGGCGGAAAGGGGTTTGACCGACCCGCTGCGCGAGTCGATCGCCTCCGGTGTCCCTTTCCTGGGTATATGCCTGGGCTTGCAACTCCTTTTCGCGGAGAGCGAGGAGAGCCCTGGAACGCAGGGCTTGGGGATACTCCCTGGCAGGGTGGTGCGTTTTCCCTCGCGTGTGAAGATCCCGCATATGGGTTGGAACGACATCCGGACCTTGAGGCCCCATCCTGTACTTGAGGGGATAAAGGACGGATCCTATTTCTATTTCGTTCACTCCTATTACGTGGTCCCGGAAAGAGAGGAGCATCGGCTTACCCTCACCGAGTACGGGGATGATTTCGTCTCGGGTGTGGCTTGTGACAACCTGGTGGCTTTCCAGTTCCACCCCGAGAAGAGCTCCGGCGCGGGCTTGAGGCTCCTGGAGAACTTCGCTTCCATGTGCGCGTGAGGAGTGAAAGGTGTTTCGCATCTATCCCGCCGTCGACATCAAGGGAGGCCGCTGCGTTCGCCTTTACCGGGGAGATATGGACAGGGAAACGGTTTACGCCCAGTGGCCTTGGGAGGCCGCGCTGGCATGGGAGCGAGAGGGCGCGACGTTTCTCCACGTCGTAGACCTTGACGGGGCGAGGGAGGGCAGGCCGGTCAACCTGGACGCGGTGCGGGCCATCCTAGAGGCGGTCAGCGTGTCCGTGCAGGTCGGCGGGGGATTGCGCAGCGGGGACGATGTCGAGCTCATGCTTTCGCTGGGAGCCGCCAGGGTGGTCCTCGGGACCAAGGCTCTCGAGGACCCGGATTTTGCCTCAGAGATGATAGGGGAATACGGCGAGCGCGTCATCGTCAGCGTGGACGCGCGGGGAGGCAAGGTGGCACTGCGGGGTTGGGAGGAGCATTCGGGGATCGGGATGGATGAGGCGGTCGAGACCCTTGTCTCACTGGGAGCAAGGCGTATCATCTTCACGGACATCAACCGCGACGG